>NZ_JBNAZM010000007.1:0-150072 GCF_051195215.1 Arhodomonas sp. AD133
GCAGGCGATGAAACACTGGTACGCTGACAGGCCCGATCTATTTCACAAAAAGCCACGGAATCGTCCGGGACCTGACACCTAGACACCGGGGCTCGTCACCCCAGACACCCCATCACCGAGCGGCGGACATTTTAGCCCGGGGAAAACCGGACAGTCTCAACCGGGATTGACACGCGGCAGCTCCGTCGCCAACACAGCCCCCCCACGACCGCCAGATCCGCCTACCCAGGAGACCGACGGCTGGGACGCTGCGATCGCCATCAGCGACGTCCGACCCGCATTCACAACGGCGACCCCATTGGGGGCATTGGCGGGTGGCGATCAGATCGGTGCGGACTATGCTGGTTCGGTGGGAGGGGACACAGTGGGCGGAGACCTGATCGGCGGGGACCGCATCGATAGCTCCGGCGACTACACGGCGGAACCTGCCCATTCCCCGGAGGATCGACAAGCTCGTGCCCAGCTCATCGCCGAGTGGACAGCGGCGAGCCTGGCGATTCCTTCTGAAGCATTGTTCGGCGGAAGAGCGACAGCGGTAGAATCGAAAATGGGGGGCACACACGGCGAGATCCGGGGTTCATCGAAGGCAGAGGCATACCAGAAGTATGTTGAACTCGTTGATGGTTTTGGTGGGACGTTCGAAAGCCGCTACCCGGATCCGAAGTACAAGAAGGAGTGCAAGAGGTTGATGGTTGAGGACCCAGACACCGGGAAATGGGTTCTACGCTACCCCCTGCATACATGAGTGTGCAGGGGGTGTTGTTTGTCCCCGGAGGAGGAGGTCGCTTTGAAAGCAATTTTGAAGTGGCTGCCGGGCCAGAGAAAAGCGGAAGGTGGCATGTGAATTGAGGCCGCACAAAGACTTTCCGTGAGTGTTCGAGTAGGAAGTAATGCGAAGACTTTCGAAGCGGCGAAGTCATCGGTATCCGAGCTATAACGACGGCTGAGCCGCTTTGGGGCAAGCTCCATGTCGAAGCTTCTCTGTTGGGGTGCGAGTCCCCGCAGAGCTCTGGTCGAAAGAGAAAGGGCCTCTCGGATGGCTGGTGTCGGCTCGGGCGGCATCAGCCATTCGACTATTGCGCCGAACAATGCGTTCCAGTTGACGTCTGCCCCGCTCGGCGGATCAGACGCAACTGAACGCACGCGTTAGGTCAGGAAATCACAGAGCTTAGCATAATGGTCAGGCTTCTCGTGCTGCTGCTACTTATCTTGTTGGCTCTTGCGTCGGGGGGCGGCTATCTATTTTTCACCGAAAAAATTACTGCCGGGGAGAGGGCATTGGCCGTCGGTCAAAGACAGCTTGAAAAAGGGCAGTCTGCGCTCGAGGAAGGCAAAGCGGAGCTGGAGGCCGGCAAGCGAGAGTTGTCAGAGGGTAAAAAGGAATACGAGCAAGCCAGAAAAAACCCTTTCCTGGTGTTGGCTGACAAGCTGCTATACGGTGGAAAGGGTTTCAGGGAGGGTAGAGAGGATATCGCTGAAGGCGCCGAGAAAGTTGCCGAAGGAGGGAGCGCGATCAGCGCTGGGGAAAAGCAACTTGAAGCAGGCGAGGTGGAAATGGTTCGAGGGAGGGAGCAGCTGAGGCTGGCCAAGGGGGCACGCGTTGCCTGTGCGGTCGGGACGGCCGTTTTTACGTTTTTATCGATTGTGCTGGCCTTCTGCTGGAGGCGATCCCTGGCCCGTATCTTTAAGCCTACAGGGGCGCAATAGTCCGGGACCTGACATCTAGTACACGCCCCGTCGGTCTGGCGGCGGGGCGATACTTTGATGGTGAGCCTCAGAAACCGGACTTTACCGTGTAGACAATCTCGTTGTTGTCCGCCGAGTGAATTCTCAGGATTACATCCCGAAAAGTCGCATTGTCCCCATCATCCGATATCGTGTAGCTAAGGTCTTGCCTGTAGGCCGGGCGCGCAAGGTTATCCGTGTATTCACGATACGCAATCCTGACAACGTTATCCTCTATTCCTTGGTAGACCAGCTCGTATTTGAAGCCGTCCTGAATCTTGGCGTCCTGGATCTTGTACGGCACCGGGCTGACATCGGTCCCGTTAACCGCGAAGCCATAGGCGTTGATCGTGTATGCGGTGTCGAACGAGCCATCACCGTCTGAGTCACTCAGGCACGGGCTGCCAAAACCCCCGGGCGGCTGGCAGTACACTTTCTTGTCGCCGGCGATAGCGCCTATAAGCGTGGTACCCGCCGCGACCGAGCGCCGACTCAGCCAGAAGCTACCCTCGAGGGACTTCCGGGGCTTCGCGGTTTCACGGGCAAGGTAGTCATATTTGGTGACCATGACCTCGCCGACACTAGCTGTGGTCTGCTCTCCCACCTCCGGATGAGAGCCCACCTCGTAGCTGGCGTCCTGCTGTTTCAGAGTCGAGCAGCCCGTAGTCAGTCCAGCGACGACTAGCAGAGCTGCGACAATCGACCTTTGCATCACCCACCCCAACATGCTTCGTCTTGTTTCGTTCGTGGCTATCAATCCGTAAGTGTGATCTGTCGCACAGATTAGTTCAATCCGAGCGCGGCGAGTAGCGAGGGTACTGACGGCAGAGAAGACGGAATCCCGGGAGGCAGGAGTTGGTGTCGATCGTGCAACCCAGCCTGTGTTCCGATGATGACTGCGAGCGTCGATCGGTTACAGAGAGGACGGTCGGGTTACGCCGTGGCTTATTGCGATTTCCTGACGTGGTATCCGGTGCCCGGGGCGGACTCGAACCGGCACGGAGGATACTCCGAAGGCTCCTAGGTCCGATCCTTAGCGGCACAGTGCTACACGCTTCTTGACAATACAAGAACTTGCGTCGTCGGGCCTGCACCGTAACGCACTCTTGGTCACTCTCGCCTGGACACTGGGTGGATACCCATTCGGCGGGGGGGTTGGATCGTTTGACAACGGCATCTTTGTTGGACAAAATAACAACATGAAAGCGGAGCTGCTACTGCGTGAGCGCCATGTGGTTGCTGAAGACGCCTTCGTAGAGCTGCGCGTCTGGCGCGTACCAAAACCGGTGCGTGGCTCGAACCATGACTACAAGTACGCTCTTGTCTACGTCGTCGCCTGGGAATGTGTGCTCCGCTACGATAATGAGGCAGGCAAGGGCGATCACAAGCATATCGGTGACGACGAAGTGCCGTATCACTTCACCACGCCGGCCCAGTTGCTCACTGATTTCTGGGCGGACGTCGATCAATGGAGGCGCGAATGACCACCGTAACGCTCTCTGTCGCCTCACGCGAAGACGTAACTCGCCGTGCCCTGGAAGCCTTCGAGGGTAAGGAGCAGGGCGCGCACATCTCGTTCGCCTCCGTGGACCTGTTGTGGCAGACGATGACCCGCAAGCGCTGGGAACTGCTCAAGGCCATGACCGGCCAGGACGCCATGAGCATTCGCGAGGTTGCCCGCCGCTTGGATCGCGACGTGAAGGCCGTCCACCGTGACGTTCATGCCTTGCTCGATGCCGGCATCCTCGACCGCACGGAAGGCGGCCGCGTCATCTTCCCCTATGACAAGGTTCACGTGGACTTCACGCTAACCGCGGCCGCTTGACCCGGAGCGCCGTGAAATAGATCGGGCCTGTCAGCCTGAATCCGCTGTCGCCGCGTTGAGGTGTCGCACAGATTCGAGCGAAATATGCGGATGGAACCGATAGTAGTACTGTGGAGTCAAAAGATATTCGTAACGTCACGTCGGCTTTCTTATGGCGTATCGTTATTTGCCTGCAGTTTTGCTCTTTAGCGTTTGCGTTGTTGTGAATGGCACTGCTTGCGTTCGCAGTATCGGTCAAGCTATTGAGTCGCCGTTGAGTTATGAGGATCCGGATCTTGTAATGCCTACCGTCAGTGATGGTCCGACTTCGTCGATTAATATCTACGAGCCAGCCACGATGAAGCAGTTTGACGCTGGTGGGGCGTTGTCTCGCGAAGTCGTATTCATGACGGATGACAGATCGCCGGGATCGAATCGTGCTCGCTGTGTGGAGCCTGAAGCCGGCCAACCGGTTCTTGGGCTTGCTATGGGGGAGTCGCGTATAACCGCGTTGACACTTGGTTGACACCCTGCGGGGTGACAGTCCGCGGAGTAGGGTGGTGGGGTGCGTAAGTATATGATTTTATTGGTGCCCGGGGCCGGACTCGAACCGGCACGGAGAATACTCCGAGGGATTTTAAGTCCCTTGCGTCTACCAGTTCCGCCACCCGGGCTCCTGGTGGGCTGTCATCGCGAGGTTGTGGGCGTTTGCCGACGTGGCGTTGTTGCCCATTCCCCGCTCGACAGGCACCGAAGTGCGGTGCCATTTTACCAAGGCATCGAGGCGCAGCAAGCGCTTTGGCGGCACTGAGCCGGGATGCTCAACGGTCGGCCAAGGCCCGTGCGATCCAGTGCCGCAGCCGTGCGGGCGTGGCCGAGTCCCGGTCGTACAGCACGCGATAGAACAGCGGCCCGATGATGAAGTCCATCAGGGTATCGATCTCGGGCGGAGATTCGCCGCGCTCCACGGCGCGTTGCTGGATCTGCTCGCGCGCGTACTGGAAACAGCGCTGGCGCCGCGTATCGTCCTCGCTGGCCATCATGTCGCACAGCATGCGCTGCCCCGGCACCGATATCATCGCTTCCAGGTACTGTTCGCCCCAGCCCTGGAGGTCGGAGACGAGAGATCAGCGAGCGTTCGGCGCTGATGGCGGTGTTCTACGTGTTGAGCTACCTCTCGTTCAGCTTACCCGCCATTGTCGCCGGCCTGTCGGCACAGATACTGGGGCTGGTCGTCACCACATAAGGCTATGGTGCGGCCGTCATGGTGCTCGCATGATGGCTCTCATGGGCACAGCTCGGCGCCACACGGTGGCATCGGTGGGCTAACGTTCCCGGGGCGACTGGCGAATGCGCTGACATGCGGTGTTCACAATGAAGTCGGCTCTTCGTTCCACGTCGGTTTTCGGGACTTCCACCAGCGCGTAGCCCCACATGGCATACCAGCGTTTCATGCCTGCATAGACGTCCAATGCCTCCCGGAAGGTCTGGTCCCGCTCCGTGTCCTTGCTGTAGATCGCTTCCCAGGGCGGGAGAATGAAACCGGTCCGGTTGTATGGATACTTCGCCACGTGGCTGACGGCCATCGCCCGGGGGAGATTGCTGGTGGCGTCGAGCATGTAGAGGGCATCCGGTACGCCGCGGTCGTAGAAGACCGGGCTGCGGCTCGCCGGGAATTGGCGGTGCTTGTCGATGTCGTCACGAAGGATGGTTCTCGCAAAGGTGACTGCGTCGGGGCGCGGCGGGAGCCCCTTGCTAACCTTGCAGGAAGTCTTGTCAGGTCTCAGCGCCACTGCGCGGCGGCTCGGCAAGGCGCGTGAGCGCCGGCGTGGCGAGGCTCACGTCAAGCGAACGCAACGCCGCCGAGGCGCCGCGCAGTGGCGCCCTGCGGGTGGCCGTGTGCGCCGCTGTGGTCTGCGTTGCTCGTCACTCATGCAGTCCTTGCTGCACCACGCTCCTCACGCCACTGACCATCGAGGCGAGTGACTCGGGATATCGCAAGCCCGTTGTGGCGGCATACCACGAAGGAGTGTCGAAGCGAACAGCGGCGCACACGGTCACTGAGATCTGGCAATACTTCCTGCAAGGTTAGTAACAGGCGGCACCTGATCATCTCTCGTGCGGATTCGGGCACGCAGTGATAGCCGCGTTCTTCGAGGGTCGCCAGCACCGTTGTCTTTCCGGCTCCGGGGCCGCCCGTGATTACGAATCGGTGGGTCATCGTCTTTCCTCGGGTTTTGAGTGGTGGATCCCCACGTACCGGTGTTCGTCCTTCTCATGCCGTGATGTCGGTTTCGGAAACGGGTCAGGCGCTCGTAGGCATCTGCCGTGCGGGCGGGTTACGGCACTGGCGGGATGATATGGGGCGGCGCAGGGTGGTCGACGAGGCTTATTCGCTTGGCCGCCTTCGGCTGGCGCGGAGTTCCTGGATGGTCACGACAATAAGGGTAATTGCCGTCAGTGGAGCGACGAAGTACAGCATCACCGCACTGAACGCCGGCAGGGCATCGTGCTGGGCGGCGGCCATGATGAGGTAGGCGGTGTAGGCGATGTAGTAGCCCAGCAATACGATGCCCTCGGCGCGGTTGATGATACCGCCCGTGAAGAAAATGGGCAGGGCGGCTAGTGCCACTGCGATCATGACGGGGATGTCGAAGTGTACTGCTGCGGGTGAGACCGTCACGCCATTCGGGGCGACGATGCAGGTGATACCCAGCACGGCCATGATGTTGAAAATGTTGCTGCCGACGACATTGCCCACGGCGATGTCGCGTTCGCCGCGCAGGGCGGCGATGATCGACGTTACCACCTCGGGCAGCGACGTGCCCGCGGCCACGATGGTCAGGCCCACGATGAGCTCGCTGACGCCCATCAGTCCTGCGAACGTCACCGCGCTGTCCACGAGCCAGCGCGATCCGAGCACGAGGAGAACCAGACCGCCGACGATCAGCCCCGCGTTCCTGGCCCAGCCGACGGGTTGGTCACCGCCGGTCGCGCCGCCGGCCTCGTGCGCCTCCGGCGTACCCGCGCTGCTCCTGCGACTCTGGAAGAGCAGGAATGCGACATAGGCGAATAGCCCGGCCACGAGCATCAGGCCATCGAGACGGGTGAGAGCCTGGTCCAGCGACAGCAGCAGAAGGACGACGGACAGCGCGATCATCAGGGGGACGTCGAACCGCACGAGTTGCTGCGACACGGTGAGCGGCACGATGAGTGCCGAAAGGCCCAGGATGAACAGAACGTTGAAGATATTGCTGCCAACGACGTTGCCGACGGCGATGCCGGCCTGGCCGGAGAGCGCCGATTTGATGCTGACGGCGAGCTCAGGGGCGCTGGTACCGAAGGCGACCACGGTGAGGCCGATGATCAGCGGCGAGACGCCGAAAGCCGATGCCAGACGCGATGCCCCGCGTACCAGGGCTTCTGCGCCGGCGATCAGGCATACGAGGCCGGTGATGAACAAGACAATCGACATTGTGCCCTCACGTTCCGGCGGCCCCAACAGGCTGTGACGACATCGACATGCCCCTAAGCGGAAAAGCGACCGGTTCCCGGGTCGAGGGCGACGGCCAGCCCGAGTGTGCCCATGGTGTGGTCGAGTCGGCCGGCGGCGGGCGTTGGCGATGAGGCGGCGTCATCTCAGTCAGTCTCATTGAGGCGCGGCCCCGTCGCTTGTTCTTCCCAGCCTGCGTCACTGCTGCCATAGGGGCGGGTGATGATCTCGAGGAGATGACTATCGGGATCCTCGAAATAGACGCCGCGGCCGCCGTTGTCATGATTGATCTCGCCTGGGTGCTGTTTGTCGGGGCCGGCCCAGTACGGGAGGCCGCGGTCACGGAGGCGGGTGAAGATACGGTCGAAGTGTTCCTCGCTGGTGAGGAACGCATAGTGTTGAGGTGCGACGTGGCCGGCTTTCTCGTGGAAATCGAGTGAGACGCCGTTGTCGAGCGCAACGACGAGCATTGGGCCGAATGGCCTGGGTTCCGGCAAGTCGAGGAGCTGGCTGAGAAAACCCGCTGACCTTCTCTTGTCGCGGCACCAGACGATGGTGTGATTGAGCTGAACACTCACGTCGCGACCCTCCCTTGTCCGCAAGTGGCGTGTAAACGGCCGGTGACTTGGCGATAACGCCCGATGTCAGCAGGTTATGCCTGGCTTATAGCAGTTCCAGCGGGGCGGGCAAGGTAGACGTCGTACGCAGCGTAGCGGTCAGGGCGCGTACTTGCGCGGGAGGTATTCCATGCACTGCGTCATCGGAGTCATCGGGCAGCGTTCATCCTCAGACGCCCGCAACGGTTCGAAGACCAACGGCGGTTGCCCAAAGCGCGTCCCCTATGACGATCCGCGACCGTGCCTGTGCGTCCGGCGCGAAACGTTGGCACTAGCGGCTGTCTCCAACGCTCGTGCGGCGCATGTCGCTGCTGTCACCGGCGAGTAGATCCACGTATGCCTCGGAGACCAGCTCACTTTCGTCAATTCCCAGCATGGACATGACTCGCTCCGCTACGACCATGCCGTCGTCCGCCGATTGTTCGTCCCGGAGCACGACCTCCAGCTCGATGAATCGGCCGAGCCCTGCGACTTCGTCCAGGTGAATCCGGGTCTGCCCCGCCCGATATACCGTGCGTCGCTTTTCGACGACAGCACGAACACCGAGCGCGTTCGTCAGTGCGTCCTTGAGCGAGTCGGGAGCGACAGTGGGGTGCAACACGTAAGCCGACGCTGCCGGTCCAGTGCGGTCCGGGCGTTCGTAGTGAATCAGCTCGCCGGTACCGTCGCCGAACTCCCGCAGCTTGAGTCGGCCATGGGGGGCGTGGAAGAAGGTGTCTACCTGATGCAGCACGGAAACCGGTTGGTCCGCCATGGCCGCCGCCGCTTGCGACTGCGCACTGAAGTTCCGTGCCTGCGCCTTGATCTCTATGTTCTGGCCCATTGGTCCTCCCTGTCTCGCGGGCAGCAAATCGTGCCGAACAGTCGGGTCTGCCGACTCCTGCACGGCGGTGATGGCGGCGTCGAGCCCGGTCCCGCGTGTCGTGATCCGAGCCTGCCTGCGGGGACATTATCATGCGTTGTGTGTTGTGGCCCCGGCGTGCGCAAGCCGGTATGCGCGTGCTCCGGCATACGGCATGGTCGGCCATCGATCAGAACGCTGCGAGGAGGAGCGCCTGCCCCGGCCGCGGGCGTAGTCTTCACGCCTGTGGCCGGGGCTCGGCGGCGGCGAGCCGACGTCGGTGCCGGCGCCGCTCTATGATGGGGGCGGCGAGTGGGCCGCCCCCTCGGTGTAGGAAGCACCCGGGCGGTGGTGGATGCGACGTAGTTGGAGGGACACGCGCCCGGGTGAAAGGAGGCGGCGAGCCGTCACTAGCACGCCTCCGCCAGGAATCGGGAGAAGACCGCTGCCCGGGAGCCGCTCTCGCGCGTCTGGATGCAGATCGACATTGGCGCGAAACGGCTCCGGCTCTCGCTGCGATGCATCCACTGGCCGCGATACGCACGGGTGTGTCGCCGGCCGGAATGCGCCTGCTCGAGAGCGCCGGGGCGGTGTAAGCCTCGGGTTGAATTGACTGAATCGGGGGATCATGAGCACGCGGCAAGCGTCCAGTGCCGGATCTCCGCCGCGCCGTCCTTCGACTGTGCCCGGGTGCAAGCGGCGCTCCACTCCAGGCGCGCGGCGCAGCGCTCCAGGGCCTCAGCGGAGACTTCGCCATGGTCGAGCAGGGCCGATACGGTGATTTCCCAGGCCGCTTGTCGTCCGCAAGGGGCAGCCGCAATCGCGGCGGACAGGCGGTGGACTACGGGGTGGCGGTCCGTCATTCCCGGACCTCCGCGTCGCGACACATGCGGCGCAGGGCCTCGAGATTGATCATGCGGTAGCGGCCCAGCTTGACGGTGGGGAGTTGGCCGCGGTTGATCATACCGCGCACGACATCTTCACCGAGCCCCGAGAGCTGGGCGAACCGCTCCCTGGTCATCAGGCAGACGTTCGGTTGTTCCAGGGTAGGCATTTCCATATGCTCGTCCTGCACAGTAATGCACTCCATGTCACAGTGGGCTCCGTGACGACGCATGCCCGTATCGTCGAGCGCCGTGACGCAGCTCGTGCACTGTCGGTCCTTGAGCCGGCTCATCGGGCCGGCCGTCCGTGATTTACGGGTTATGACGGTAGCACTACAGAGATAGGTGTGCAAGCACTTTGGAGCTGTCCCGGTCCCGATGCCAACGGAAGGCGTTTTCTGTGCCGCGTTAACCATTGATATCAACAAGTTATGCGGTCAATCGAGCATGCCTGAAGCAGTCGAGTACAAGCACTCCGGTCTGACACCCAAACTCGAGCGTGAGTTCCCCGAGCGTCTCAAGCAGGCGATCGGGAACCGTTCGGTGCTGTCGTTCGCCCGTGAGTGTGGTCTCAGTGACAGCCTGGTCCGGAAGTATCTCTCCGGCTCCCTCCCTGGTTTGGACAAGGTGCTGGTGATGGCGCGGACCGCCGGGGTCAGCGTGCAGTGGCTGGCAACCGGCGAGGAGGTCCAGTCCGGCAAGGGCGTCGTGCGCGACGCGCCCACGGACGACTACGCGTTGATCCCCCGGTACGATGCGTACGCCAAAGCCGGTGCGGACCCGGTGGTCGGCGATGCCAGCGAAGTCCAGCGCCTCGCGTTCTACCGTGAGTGGCTTCGCCATGAAGCGCTGGAGCCGGATCACCTCGTCCTGGTTACCGCCAGGGGCGACTCCATGGAGCCGACCGTGGGCAATGGTGATCTCCTCCTGGTGGATACCAGCCGCCCCGACATCGAAGACGATGCGATCTACGCACTCCGGATCGACGGACAGGTATTCCCCAAACGCCTGCAGCGTGACTGGTCCGGCGGGTTGTGGGTCCGCTCCGACAACCCGCACTACCAGGACCAGCACATCACCGACGAAGGCTACGAGGCATTGACCATCGTCGGCCGTATCGTGTGGGTGGGACGTCGGGTGTAGGCGACACATGGCTTTGCGCACCAGCGAATCGCCCACGAATTCGTGGCATGTCCCGACTGAACCGAAGCCCTCTGTGCTCGCCCGAAAGCCGAATGCAGCAGTAGCCTGAATTCGATACGTATCGGACGGTGTTTCGTCCCATTGCCCCGTGCGGTTTTCCGTGATGCTGGCAGAGGCGCAATCCGGGTTGCGTGGGGGATGCAAACCGGGTTGCGCAAGGCCGGCATGATTGATTGCAATTGTCGCCGGCTGAGCGGTGCGCCAACTGTATGGTATGCCGCACGGTGGGCGCGCGACCATACGCTTTTTCGCATTCCAATCATGTATCTTATGTCTCTATTTTCCCGGGCGAACGGCGTTCGTATACTTGCGCCGGGAAGTTTCCGTTTCGGTGTGTTTCAGAATGTAGACTTCAGTCGTGCAGGTCGGGCGCAGCGGTGCGCCGTTTGCCCGCTGTTCACGGGCGTGTAGCACGGGTTCGGCATAGTGCGCGGGATGCCGACGTCCGGTTGTAACGGGGCGGCTTCGCGAATCGTTGCGGGATTTGGCGATGGGCGCGGGCGCTTGAAAAGCGAACCGGGTATTGACAAGCGCTCCGCTCATGCTAGAAAGGCGGGGCGACGCGGACAACGAATAAGACGACAGCAATGTTTCAGTTCATCACCGAAGTAGCTGGCCTGGCACGGCTGAAATGGATCCTGAACGTTACAGTTCCATGACTGCCACGTTACGTGTTAAGCAGCGGGCTTGAAACGGCGAACGCTTCAGGGTAGCTTTTCGCCCGGTTGCGACGAACAAACGGAATTGGGGGGCACGATGGCTCAGGAAGGCCACCGCTACGAACGCGCTGTATCTACGACGGGCTCGAAACCCGTTTTCACTTCTCGCGTCCAGCCTGTATCCGACGCCACCGTAACCGCTTGTGCGGTACCTGCGAACTCGGAGCCATACTGTGAACCATCCCGCAGTTTTGGTCAACCGTATCGTCGCTTGCGATCGCGCCGAGCATCTTGGTCGCGCGAGCGGGGTGTGTCGGCTGTCAGGTCCCAGGGCGCCGGGCTGAACCCGCCGGCGTCGCGCATGCCGCGGTTTTGCGCCGGGCGGCCAACCGATCCGGCCTGGGCTGTCGGGGTGGGTCGTCGCCTGTCCGTCGGGTTTGGCTTTCCGGTTCCACTACATCGAGTGGACTGTCTCCGCCAGGAGACGTTCCCGCGGGCAGCCGCGGGTGCGTGGACTTCGTCAACCAATGCAAGGGAAAGGCAACAATGAAAAAGCATACGCACCTCAAGAAGCGTTCCCTGGGACAGGGAATGACCGAGTACATCATCATCACTGCTCTCATCGCGGTAGCGGCGATTGGCGTCTACGGCGCGTTCGGTGACGTCATCCAGGACCAGATGGCCGGCATGGCCAATGAGCTCTCCGGCGAGACGTCGGACGGCAATATCAGCGACGCGCAGGACAACGCATCGCGGGCGGAGACCACGGCGACCTCGACCAACAACAACCTCGGCAACTACGACGAGGCCGGCACCAGCTCGACCAACTAACGAGACGGTGTAGGGCCGGTGCTGCACGCGGGTGTTCGTAGCCAGCATTCGCTCTGGCCGGCCCCCGTCTTTTCGGTCGAGTAGTCATGCCGCGGGGTCTGCGGCTTTGCGCAGCAGCCTCGGTGGTCGGCAGTTGGGGTGTGCGGTCCGTCCAGCTGGGGCGCGGCGTATTGCCGTAGTGACCCGGTGGGGCCGCGCGCCGTTTCGGCGAGCGCGCCAGGTGACGCAGGGAAAGGCCGACAATGATTCGAAAGACTCCGCCGCGCAGGCAGAAGGGTTACGCCACCGTACTGACGCTGATTCTTTTCGTGGCCGTGGCGCTCAGTGTGTACTCCATGTACGACATCGGTCAGGCCACCTCGGAGAAGGTGCGCTTGCAGAACACCACCGACGCGGCGGCTTACAGCACGGGGGTCATGGTCGCCCGGGACTTCAACTTCATCGCCTACACGAACCGGGCGATGATCGCCAATCAGGCAGCGATCGGGCAGATGGTGGCGCTCGCGTCCTGGACCTCCTATCTGGAGCAGGAGGCCATCAACATCGATTCCGCGGCCACGCTGACGAGCTGGATTCCCTACGTGGGGCAGGCCATCAAGCAGGTGACCCGAGTCCTGCGGCAGGTGATGAGCAGAGTGCGTGACGTCGTGGATACGGGGGCAAGCGCCGTGATCGAGGCGTCGGACCTGATCAACCAGGCGCTCTCCCAGGTTCAACGTCTGCATCACCTCGGTACCCTGTACATGGCGCGGGAGACGTTCTCCGGCGTCGTCGAGGAGAACGATCCGGACGTGGAGCTCGCGCTGTTCGGAGAGACCGCCTACTGGACGTCGTTCTACGACGCGTGGCGGAACTACACCGTCCGCAACCGAAAGCGCCTGACCTCGTGGAACCATCAGGAGAACCGATTCCGCCGGGAGCGGTACGCGGAGCGAACACAGTTGGTCCAGGATTCCCGGGACGGTTTTACCCGCGAGCGCAACAAACGCTACTGGGAGTTCACCATTCCGCTGGTCGTGCGCGGAAGAATGGAGAAGCACGGCGGTACCGAGTTCAACATGAAAACCCGGCGTCGGGAGTTGGTGTGGGATTGGACGTCCATGGATACGGAGAGCCTCTGGCTGGGGCATTACCACTGTCACTGGGACGGTGACTGCCATTACGGCGTGGATGAAACCGCCCCCATCGGTTGGGGGGCGGCACACGCCCGGCACGAGAACTATTCAACGGACTACTACAACTATTCCCGGTACCGCTATACCCATCGATGGGGCGATGCCTGGGAGAACCGCACGTCGGCGTATTCTGCCGCGTGGGACGACGGCGACAACAACCTGAGAAAAACCAGCGGATTGCAGCGGTATTACGATTTCTCCCGGGAGCGAGATCCGAAATACAATTCATCACTGCAACATCCGGATACCAGCTCGGGCCCGGAGTTTCTCATCTTTCTGAGTAAACCGGCCGATGAGATAGAAACGATGTCCACCATCGCAGCGGACAATACCGATTACGAGACCAGCGATCGCCTGGATATCGAGGAGCATGGCGGGATGGCGAGTAACCGGTTGTCGGCATTGGCAAAAGTGCAGCCGTATTTTTCGCGCCCACACCGCCTCTGGCCGAAACGCCACCGGTCCAGCCGGTATAACAACAAGCACGAGTACGGCAACATGTATAACCCTTACTGGCAAGTGAGGCTCGTCCAGCCGAGTGATGCGGAAAGGACGGCGGTTGCTGCATTGAGCGCGGGTGACGTTTTCGAGGGCTTTGATTTCTGAAACAGCGACAGGAAGGCCGATGATGCACCGAGTTCCCCGAATCGCGATTGAAATCGTGCTCGTGGCGGGCGTTGCAATGTCCGCGAGCGCGTTGGCGGCGAATGGTAACGATCCGCTGCTGAGTATGTCGAAGGACGAGCTCAACAAGGAGATGTGGGGTGGTGATGCGTGTGCCGAGTGGCTGCTCCAGGCGGACAGCATCCACGGTGAGGTACAGACGGCCAAGGGCGGAACCCGCAGCGACGAACAGATCCGCGACGAGCTTCGCGAGCTCAGCCTTCAGGGCGAGGCGCCGAGCAGCGCGGGCTACAAGATGACGGAGTTCCTCATCGAGAACGCGGCCGACGGTATGGGCAAGGCAGATCTGCGCAGTGGTGTGCTGGAGATCTGCCGGCGCTACGCGCCCGAGGATGTCCAGCTCGAGGGCGCGTGGCAGCCGAATCCGACCGTTCGCGAGTAATGGGTGATGCGCCGGACGACGCCGTTGGTGTGGAAGCCCCTGTGGGGCCGTCCGGCGCTCGAGTCTCGTTGGCAGCGACGGCCGTCCCCCGATTGCCTGGGGATGGCCGCTAGGGAAGGCGTCGTGAGCATGCGAAGCAGACAGACCGGGCAGGCATGGGCGGAGTTCATCGTTTCGGCGCTTTTCGTGCTGGTACCGATGGTGATAGCGGTGTCCATGCTGGGCAAGTACATAGACACCCGGCAGAAGGTCGAGGTGGCTGCCCGCTATGCGGCGTGGGAGCGCACCGTGTGGAAGGCGGGTGCTCCCAGCACGGCGCCGAGCATCGCGCAGAAGAGCGAGGCGCAGATCAAGCGCGAAGCGCAGGTGCGGGTGTTCAGCCGGCGGGAAGAAGGCATACACAGCCTACAGCACCAGGTCGAAGGGGTGTTTCGCGAGGATCCGATTCTCAACTCGCCGTTCGTGGCGAGCGGTGGCCAGCCCGAAATGCTTATCGAGCAGGCGCAGGTCACCTCCGGCGACGAGCTGCCGGTATACGTCGATGCCGATATCGATGAGGGGCGCACGCCTGGTGTGGCGTCCAGCCGCGTCGAGACGGCATTCGATCGGATTCAGAGTATCCCTTACGTCGATAATTTCGATGTGAACACGCGCGGAACGTATACCGCGGAGATATCGGTGGATCTCAAACCGATCGAGTCCCTCGGCGGGCCGTGGTCGGAGCTTGATCTCACCATGGGGCGTTCGGTGACGCTGGTGGCGGCGCCGTGGAATGTCGGCGGTCCGGCGCATAACGAACGGCGGGTTCAGGCGTTCGTGCCGTTGGGGCTACTGGATGTCGATATTCTGGAGGACGCGTTCGACATGCTGTCGTTCTTCCCGGCGTTCGAACCGCTGCAGGACCTGGAATTCGGCCACGTCGACGTCGAGCCGGTGCCGCCGCAGTATCTTGAATAAAACGATAAGGCCTGGATGGCCGGGAGCGGATGCATATGCAGCGTGTAACGATGACGCTGGTCGGCGCCGTAATGGCGGTGCTCGGCTGTGCGTGGGCCAGCCTGGCTTTTGCCGGCGATCGTGAGTATCCGGAGTTTCCGGTTCCGGATTTCGTAAAGACCACCATGGTTGCCGATGACGTTACGTACAACGGCGTTCCCATGCGTTTGATGGAGTTCTCCAGCACCAAGCCCGAAGAGGCCCTGGTGGCCTTCTACGAAGCGCAGTGGGGCGACGAGCTCAGGGACGTGACCATGCGTCCGTGGCGCGTGCTCTCCCACAAGAACGGCGAGTATCTCATGACCGTGCAGGTCACCGAGAGCAACGAGATGAGAGCGCGTGGCAACCTCTCTATCGCACCAATGTTCTCCGGGGCATTGAAGGCGGACAAGGAGCTGGGTAAAGGCTTCCCCGTGATGCCTGGTTCCAAGGTGCTCAACGATATCCGCAGCAATGACGGCGGCAAGGTCAGCAGGACGCTGGTGCTGGGCAGTAATCGCAGCGTTCGCCATCACGCGAACTATTACCGCAAGCGCCTGGAGGATATGGGCTGGCAGGAGAGTTTTCACGACATCCAGTCGGCGAGCAACCGTCTCAAGGATCACAACCTCGTGCTCACCAAAGGTGAGCAGCGTCTGAACATGAATTTCGCCGAGACGGCGGGTCAGACTTACACGGTCGCGGTGCTGGTGCACCCGGAGTGAATGGCATGCGTGCACCATCGCGATTCAAGGGTAACTCTTACACCGAGTACCTGGTGGGCCTGGTGGTCCTGGTGCTGGCATTGATGGCGCCCATCAGCGATGGAGACAGCGCCATCGAATTGCTCGTCGACGCTATCAAACAGGAGCATGCGGCCTACATGCATGCGATTTCCCTTCCCCTTTGAATGAGTTGAAATCCGTGGAGCGTATACGACAAGCATTGAGGTCGTGGGGGCTGCTTTTGCTCGCTCTCGTCCTTGCCGCCGGCGCGTTCTTTCTCGCGCGACATTACCTGGAATCCAAGGAACAGGCGATTCGCGAGCAGATGCGTCAGCAAGGGGAACACAGCCGCCAGGCAGTCGTGGCGACGACCGATCTCGGGCCGGGCGACGTGGTAAACGGTTCGACGATGGCGGTCGCTGACGTGCCGGCAGAGCATCTGTCCCAGTTCGCGGTCACACCCTCTGACTTCAATCGGTTCCAGGGGGCCGTGCTGGCGCAGCCGATGTCGCGTGGCGAGCCATTGCTCGCGCACTTCGTCGAGGGCAAGGCCACGGAGCGTTTCTCGGACCTCCTCGAGGTTGGCGAGCGGGCGGTCACCCTCGAGGTCGACGAGATCAACAGTAATGCGGGTATGCTGCGCGCCGGCGATTACGTGGACGTCTTCGTGAGAATGAACGCCGAAGAGCTCGGCAAGGGCGAGGGCGGTGACGGGGATGCGATCCTCTATCCGGTGCAGCAGCGTGTGCGTGTGCTGGCGGCGGGCCCTAAGCGCTTGCTCGCCCGGGAGCAGTCATTCGTCAGGCGCCGCTCCGAGGACGATTACCGTGGATACGCAACGGTCACGGTCGGGGTTGAGCGTGCCGACGCCGCGCGCCTGCAGCTCGCCACCGAGCTGGGGGACGTGCTCTTCATGCTGCGCAATGCCGAGGACTCGCAGCGGAGGAATATCGGACCGCTCGACAAACGTTTGCTGCTAACGGAGCTCGCGGAAGACGACAGGCAATTCGTCGAATTCTTTACACCGGCCAATAACGAAAACGGGATCATGAAACCCGCGATTGCGCCGGTGGAAAGTATCACGCCGGGGAATAACCGAAAACTAACGAAAAGTGTGCCGGTAATCACGGCGCAGGGTGAACAATGATAAGTATTCAATCGCTGGGGGTGTCGCGGTACAAGTCCGCGTGGCTGGTCATTCTCGTGTTCGCGCTGCTTGGCGTGGCCGGTTCGGCTACCGCGGGCAATGCGCTGAAGCATCTCACCCTCCATGTCGGCGCGGTGGAAACGGTATCCGTCGGCAGCGCGAAGAAAGTGGCGGTCGGCAACGATGAGGTACTCAGCGTCCGCGTGCTCGACAGCGGCGAGATGCTGTTGATCCCCAAGGCGCCAGGTGAAACGGATCTCGTCGTCTGGAAAGCCGGCATGCGCAAGCAGGCTTACCGCGTCGCCATTCGCCCGGGCAACATGCATCGTCGGTTGTCGTCCATTCGTTCGGTACTGTCCGGGTTCGACGGCCTTACGGTTCGCACCGTGCAGGGCATGGTGGTTGTCGAGGGTGAGCTCGATCCGGCGCTCATGGAGCTGTACTCACAGGTCGTCGAGGAGCTGCCCAAGACGATCTCGCTGGTGCGGCCGGCTTCGGCGCACATGCGTGATCTCATCAGGATCAAGGCACGCGTCGTGGAGGTCGATGAGCAGTACCGCAAGGAGATCGGCATACGGTGGGACGATTCCGCGCCCGGACCGACGGTCGCCGTTGCCGGTTCGTTCGTTTCCAACGACGTCTATCGCATCCAGCCGGGCGATGACGGCAACGTGGACTGGGACGGCATAATCGATTCGGACGAGCTGTTCGATACCGGCTTCCACCCGTTCGTGGGCATGACCTCGGCATTGACGTCCCGCCTGCAGCTCATCGCCGAGGATGGCGCCGCGCGTCTGCTCGCCGAGCCCGAGCTCACGGCACGCAGCGGCGAAACGGCGGAGTTTCTCTCGGGGGGTGAGATCCCGTATCAGGCAATCGGGGCGGACGGTGAGATCTCCGTCGCCTTCCAGGAGTACGGCATCAAGCTGCAGATCAATCCCATTTCGGACGACAACGGAAATATCGTCTCACATGTCATGGCGGAAGTGAGCAGCGTCGACTATCGGACCGCGATCGATGGCGTGCCGGGGCTGCTGACGCGCCGAACCGAATCGACCATCAACGTCAAAAGCGGCGAGACGATCGTGATTTCCGGGCTGCTGACCTCCGAGGACGCCAAGGATGTGGACAAAGTGCCGCTCCTCGGCGACCTGCCGCTCGTCGGTGGGTTGTTCAGATCCACCAACCGGGCGGAGAACCGCAAAGAGCTGGTGATTCTGGTGACACCCGAAATCGTAACCCCCGAGCCGGATGTCCCGGAAAACCTGCAAAAGGCCGAAAAGGAGCTGCGCACGGTGCTCGGCGATGTGGATCTCAATGCGAGGTTAAGGGAGTGAACGGCGTTCCGCGTTCGCAATCCGCTCACCGGTAATCGGGAATTGCCCTATGTTTGAAGTCACGGTCTTTACGCGGCGTGGTCTCAAAGTCGACAGCATCGTCTGTGCCCAGGAGGAGTGTGCTGTCGGAAAGGATCCCGAGTGCCTCATCACGTTGCACGGATGGAAGGTCGCGAAGAGGCACGCCCGGTTGCTCAGCCAGCCGGATGGTGTCTACGTGCGCGACCTCGGTACGAGCTCGGGGACTTATGTCAACGGCACGAAGGTCGAGGAATACGGCCCGCTGAACGATGGCGACGAGATCGCGATCCACTCCTACCGGATCCGGGTCGGTGGTGCCATCCACGGTGCGGGCAAGTCGGCGCCCGCCGTGGAAACGCCGCGCACCGGCGATGTCGTCGGTGCCGACAGCGCGCCGGTGCCTGCCGCCGAACCGGTTGCGACGGCGCAGGCGCCCGTGGCCGAGGCCCAGGCCCAGGTGCCGGTCGTGGCCGAGTCGGAGGACACGGAGCGGCTAAAGGAACTGACCCAGAGCTGGCGGCGCAGGATCCACAAGCTCCTCATTCACCAGCTCGACCTGCGTCGCTTGAATACCCACGAGATGGGCGATGACGAGTTGCGTCGGGTGGCGACGGAAATCATCGAGAGCGCCGTCGACGATATAAAGGATTTCCCAAGCGAGCTCGACAAGGGCGAGATCATCCAGCAGGTCATCAACGAGGCCGTCGGGCTGGGGCCGTTGGAAGAGCTCCTCGCGCAGGATGACATCACCGAGATCATGGTGAACTGCGCAGACGAAATCTACTATGAGAAAGCCGGGCGGCTTTACAAGTCCGACATTACGTTCACCAGCGATAAATCGGTGACGTTCGCCATCGAGCGAATCGTCGCGCCGCTCGGGCGTCGAATCGATGAAAGCTCGCCCATGGTCGACGCGCGCCTTAAGGACGGCTCACGCGTCAATGCGGTGATTCCGCCCCTGGCGCTCAAGGGGCCGTGTATCACCATCCGGAAATTCTCCAAGGACAAGCTCGAGGCGCATCATCTGGTGAAATTCGGTTCGCTGAGCGAGCCGATGGTGCGTTTCCTCGAGACCGCGGTGACGAACCGCTCCAACGTCGTCATCTCCGGCGGTACCGGCTCCGGCAAGACGACACTGCTCAACGTCCTGTCGAATTTCATTCCGAACGACGAGCGCATTATCACCGTCGAGGATGCCGCGGAGCTGCAGCTTTATCAGCCGAACCTGATATCGCTGGAAGCGCGCCCGCCGAACCAGGAGGGCAAGGGCGCGGTGTCCATCCGTGAGCTCATCAAGAACTGCCTGCGCATGCGTCCGGACCGGATCGTGGTCGGCGAGTGCCGCAGCGGTGAGGCGCTGGACATGCTCCAGGCGATGAACACCGGCCACGACGGTTCCCTGACCACGGCGCATGCGAACAGCCCCCGTGACTGCATGTCCCGACTGGAGGTGATGGTCATGATGGCGGGTATGGATCTGCCGGTGATCGCCATTCGTGAGCAGATCGCCTCGGCGGTGGATCTGGTTGTCCAGCAGACGCGTTTCAGCTGCGGCACGCGTGTCGTGACGAGTATCAGCGAGGTGACCGGCGTCGAGAACAGCCGGGTGCAGATGGGCGAGATCTTCCGCTTCGAGCAGTCCGGGTATGACGCCGACGGCAAGGTCCGCGGCAAGCTGGTCGCCACCGGCCATATTCCCGCCCTGTACGAGGATCTGCGCGACCGGGGCATACCGGTGGATCTCGAAATGTTCCAGGCGGGTGCGGAGCACTGATGGTGGGGATGCCCACGATTGTGGCCGCCTTCGTGGCCCTTTGCGTCACGTTGCTGGCCACGATGACCTTCAGTGTCTTCGCGACGGCGGTCAAGCGTTATCGCACGCGCTTCACTGCCGAGGCGCGCATCGGGCTTGCGGACCTTTTCCTGTTCATCGAGCCGGACAAGGTCTTTCTGCTCAACGTTATCGCAATCGTCTCCGCCGCTGCGATCGCGTGGCTGGCATTCGGTACGTTCGTGGCAGCTCTGCTGGCGGGGCTCGTCGTGGGTGTGACGCCCCCGTTTCTGCTGCGGTATCTCAAGGCGCGGCGACTCAAGCGCCTTCTCGGACAGCTTCCGGACGTGCTGCTGGCGCTCGCCAGTGCGATCAAGGCCGGTTCGAGCCTGCTCCAGGCCATGGAGATCACGGTCACCGAGGAGCTGCCGCCAATCGCCCAGGAGCTGGATCTGTTTCTCAGGGAAGTCCGCGTCGGCGTCACCTTCGATGACGCCCTGGAGAACCTCGCCCGGCGCGTGCCGGCGCAGGACATCTACCTGGTGGTCGCGAGCATGCGTATATCCCGGGAGATCGGCGGCAATCTATCGGACATCCTGGAACGACTGGCGGACACCATCCGGCGAAAGCACGAAATGGAAGGAAAGATCGGCGCGTTGACCTCTCAGGGGAAGATGCAGGGCGTCGTCATGGCGCTGCTGCCGGTGATACTGGGTGTGGCGATTTACCAGCTCGAGCCGGTGCATATGGCGCGCTTGTTCACCGAACCAATCGGTTGGGCGGTGCTCGCCGGAGTACTGGTGCTGGAGAGTCTTGGCTTTTTCTTCATCCGCAAGATCGTGAATATCGATATCTGAGCCATGAGTGCGATGATGCCTATCTTTTTCGCATCGCTTCTCGCGATATCGGTCACCGTGGCCGTCATCGCCGTGAACAATATCCGGCGGACCGTGCCGCGTGACGACCGGCGCTATCTGGATCCTTTGCCCGCCGCATTGAGGCCCATATGGCCCCTGGTCAACGTGTTCGCCCACTATTTCGGTGAGCGTATCAGCGTCGAGTACATTGAGCGCACACGGGCCTATCTTCAGCGTTCGGGCTTGATGTTCCTGATGAGCCCGGAGCAGTTCATCGGGCTGCAGGTCGTCATCGCGGTGCTGGCAGCTCTCGTGTGTTGGGTGGTACTCGCCATGGCGGGGCTGGATGTCGGTGCCATGCCCTTGGTGGCGGCTGCTATTGGCTATTTCCTGCCACTGACCTCGATCAAGGACCGTCGCAAGAAACGGGAAAAGGAGATCGTGCGCTCCCTGAGCGTCTATCTCGACTACGTGACGATGGCCGTCGAGGCCGGTCTGAACCTCAACGGCGCTCTGGTACAGGCCGTGGACAAAGGTCCCGAGGGGCCGCTGAAGACCGAGCTGCAGCGGGTGCTCGGCGACATCAAGGCCGGCATGGCGCGGCTGGACGCGCTACGGGCGATGAGCGATCGCCTCGGGCTGAAAGAGATATCGTCCCTTGTGTCTGCGCTGGCACAGGCGGAGAAGACCGGGGGCAGCATTGGCCAGACGCTCAGGGTTCAGGCGGATCAGCGGCGCATCGAGCGTTTCCAGCGCGCGGAGAAACTGGCGATGGAAGCACCGGTAAAACTGGTTTTTCCGCTGGTCGCATTCATTTTTCCGACGACATTCGTGATTCTGTTTTTTCCGATCGTCATGAAATTCATGTATGACCTGTAAGGGCGGCATGCGCTTGTATGATGTAAACGGCAACTTGATGCTGCCGGACGTGCGCGTTGCGGAGTCGTTCTTCAAGCGGGCGAGGGGGTTGCTGTTCTCGCGGGAACTCGGGCCGGGGGAGGGATTGCTGCTTCGCAAGTGCCGTTCGGTGCACACCGTGGGCATGTCGTTTCCGATCGATGTCGTGTTTCTGGATGCTGATGGCGTGGTTCTCGCGCGCCGGGACGATCTCGGGCCATGGCGGTTCGCAGGGTGCTCCGGGGCGTGTGACACGCTGGAGACGGCCTCCGGGAATGCGGAGAAACTCGGGCTGGATGTAGGTATTAGGGCGGTTTTCGAATAATGAGCTATTTGCTGCGCGCGGTTGTCTGCGTATTCATGTTCCTGCTCGTCGGTTGCGCGACGGTGCAGCAGCGCGCCGACGGCAAGCCGAGCCTGGAGGATCTGCTCCGGCAGGCGAACGCGGCCTACGCCGAAGCCCGTCTCGACGATGCGGAGCGTCTTTACCGGCGCACGACGGAGCATTATCCGACCGTATCCCAGGCGTGGTTCAAGCTGGGCAACGTCTATTTCCGCACCGGGCGGTACACGGCGGCGATTCGTGCCTATGAGAAGACCCTGCAGTACGACCGGGAAAACGTGGATGCGTGGCACAACCTGGCACTGACCCGGGTAAAGCAGGCGACCCGTACGCTGGATACCGCGCTGAAGAGAGTGCCCGACCGGAACGAGCAGAAAACGGTTCTGACGGACCTCAAGAAGCGGCTGATGCTGAAGTTCTCGGACGAATAGACCAGCGCGTTGAACGCGCAAGGATGGCGTGATGCGAGTGCGATTGGCCAATCGGGGGCAACGCGGGCGAAGCCAGGGTGCGACCCTGGCTGAAATGCTGTACGTAATGCCGCTTTTCTTCGTGTTGCTGTTCGGCATTCTCGAGGTCGCGTACATGTACCGGACGCGGGCGACACTGAACGTTGCGACGTTTCAGGCCACCCGGGCGGGGGCCATGAATCACGCCTTGCGCGGACCGATGCGTGACGCGCTGGCGCGCGGGATGATGCCGCTGTACATGGATGCCGACACAGGCGTGACCAATTACGCATCCGCCTTCGCGACGAGCCGTGCCATGGTGACGGGGTTGAATGCGCTCCCTGATTGGGTAGCGGTGGATCCGGTGGTGATCGTCAGCCCGACGAAGCAGATTTTCGACAAGTTCTCGGTGACACGGAGAGTGCGCCTGCCCGATGGTCCGCCGGACGACCGGGCGGTCATCCCGAGTGACAACCTCAAGTGGCGAAGCACGGATACCCGGCGGGTGAATGTCAACGGAGAGCGGCAGGAAATCAATATACAGGACGCGAACCTGCTCAAGGTTCGGACCTATTGGTGCCACGAGCTGCTCACACCGTTGCTGGACCGGTTAATACACTCGGCGGTCACGATCGGCCCCGACAGCCCCGAACAGCGCGCGTGCGATCGCCTCGCGGCCGTGAGCGCGGATGACCATGACCGCTATATCGCCATTACGTCGCAATCGATCGTGCGAATGGAAAGTGACGTCTTCTACGACAGGCATGATCGCAACCTGCCGTGATCGGCAAAGGAAAAGTTCTGATGATTGCTAGCGACAACGGGTTTGGATCCATCGGTCGGTGGACGAAGGCGGCCATTGTTCTGGCCCTACTGGGGGCGAGTATTGGTTCCGCGGCGGGGGCGCCCGTGAACCTGGAGGACAAGACGCTTTTCCACCGGGAGCATGCCGTTGGCGGACGGTTCTCGTTCATCGCCGGCCCGTTGATCTACCAGGACCGTGACAGCGAGCGATATACACGGGGCTATCGACCGAAGGCGCAGTCGGTCGTGTCGGGAACGCGGTGGCGGGAAGTCTACGACTATCCGTCGGATTACATGGCGTACGGCGTCTACGAGGCAGTTACCGAACGGCTCGTGGAAGCGGGGTACGAGTCGGTGTACGCGTGTCGTCGACGGGCGTGCGGCGATGTGGCCGGGTGGCGGCTGTATATCGGGCCGCGAGCCGATGGCTCACCGGCGCATCAGTACTATTTCCTCGGGCGGGCCGAGAGCGACGGGGAGGTGGCGGCGCCACACGTTGCCGTCTACGTCAACGAGCTCGATGGGCAGCCGCGGGTGATTCTCGACTATGCCGTTCCCGAGTGGGGCTACGAGAGCGCGCAGGGGGGCGCTGACGGCGCCGGTGGCCCCGTCGGGGAACCGGTCTTCTTCTCCAAGGGCGCGAGTCACGTCGCCGGACGATTCGACGCGCGCTTGCGCGCAATCGCTGAACGGGCCGGGCGTCTCGGCGACGGCGGCAGGCTGGTCGTCGTTGGGCATTCCGACCGTGATGGTGATCTGCTGACTAACATCTGCCTGTCCAACCAGCGCGCGCTCAGCGTCCGCGACGCGCTGGTACGTGAGTACGGCGTGAACCGGGAAGCCGTCATTGCGATGGGGATGGGGGCGTTGATCCCGCGAGGGGCGTCGATGGCGGAGAACCGAAGGGTAGAGGTGATTGCCGCCGGGGCCGACACAGGCGCGATGGTCGGTATGGCTGACGGTCCACGCTAATCGACTGCCGTCGCCGCGCCTGCTGCCCGCACCGATGCCGGGCGCATGGCGGGGCGACGCGGTGAGTACCTCCCCCGTCAGGCATCGCCGCTTGCCGATCAGGGCGTGAGCGTCATGCGCAGCTCGGGGTGCCCGGTGTGCTCGTCGCGCTGCTCGCCAATGATGGTGAACCCGTTGGCGAGGTAGAAGCGCACCGCCTGTAGATTCTCCTTGTAGACCGTAAGGGTCAGGCGGTTATGCAGCGCCTTCGCTTTCGCGAGAAGGCGTTCGCCGATGCCGCAGCGCTGGTGCGCGGGATCGACGAACAGTGCGGCGAGGGTATCGCCATCCAGGCACATGAAGGCGGTGACCCGGTCCGCCTCCGCGTGCACGTAGGTCTCGCTGGCGGGAATGTAGGTCTGCCGCATCGCTGGCAGACTGGCTTCCCAGAAGCCCCGGTCGACGAAAGCGTGGGCCTGTATGGACGCTTCCAGCCATATGCCGAGGACGGCTTCCATGTCCTGCGGCTCGAAATCACGAATCATGGATCCGAGCTCCCTGCTCGTACTGAGCCGATCATTGCCGGCGGTGGTCGGGAAGAACCGGATTCTCCACCAGCGTGATATCGCCAGTCCAGCGTTTCGACCCTTTGTACGCAGTTCTCCAGGTTGTCGAAACCTCGTTCGCATGGTTCCGTCGCCGGCGGCAACATTCACGCACAAGAACCGGGATGCCGCCGCCCGCAGGGTGTCGTTTCATATGAGTCGGGAATCACGCATTGCGGGAGTGAACATGACAGGCTCGATCAATGCCCGTATGGGGTTCCGGGAATGGACGATGCTCCTGACGCTGTCGGTTCTATGGGGAGGGTCGTTCTTTTTCGTCGAGGTTGCGGTCGCGGAGCTGGCACCGCTCACCGTGGTCACGCTGCGTGTCAGCCTGGCGGCGTGTGCTCTGTGGACGTACGGCGCGTGCATAGGTCTTCGCGTGCCGCGGTCGGTACGGATTTGGCTGTCCTTCCTGGTGATGGGCCTGGTCAACAACGTTCTGCCGTTCTCGCTGATCGCCTGGGGGCAGACCGAGATCGCCTCCGGGCTGGCGTCGATTCTCAACGCGACGACGCCGCTGTTTACCGTGGTGGTGGCCGGGCTGCTGCTCGCCGATGAGCGCATGACGGGGTTGAAGGTGATCGGTGTCGGTGTGGGATTCGCCGGGGTCGTGGCGATGGTTGGGCCGACGGCGTTGGGTGGGCTCGGGCGTGACGTAGTGGCGCAAGTCGCGGTACTGACGGCGGCGCTGTGCTACGCATTGGGCGGCGTCTTCGGGCGTCGCTTCCGGGCCATGGGGATTTCGCCCGTTATCACGGCGGCCGGACAGGTCTCCGCTTCGTCGGTGATCCTGATGCCGCTCGCGCTGATCGCCGAACGCCCTTGGGAATCCGGCGTGCCGAGCGCGGGCGTGTGGGCAGCGGTCTTCGGGCTTGCCTTGCTATCGACGGCCGTCGCGTATGTGCTCTACTTTCGAGTTCTCGCCTCTGCGGGCGCTACCAACCTGCTGTTGGTGACGTTCCTCATTCCCGCTTCGGCGATCGGGCTCGGCATCGTGTTTCTCGGTGAGTCATTGGCACCGAGCCATGTGGTCGGCATTGCGTTGATCGCTCTGGGTTTGTCGGCCATCGATGGACGTCTGTGGCGGCGCTTTGGCGGCGCCGGCGAGGATGTCGCGGCAGAGAAGAGGGCAGCATGAGGGGGTCGGAGGATATCGAGCGCTCGCGGGGCGCCATGAGCGCGGACGACCTGGACGAACACCGCTGGCATCTGGTTCTCGAGCGGCGGGGCGAGCCCGGTAGCCGGTTCGTGTACGCGGTGACGACGACAGGTGTCTATTGTCGTCCCACCTGCGCTTCGCGAAAGCCCAAGCGCGACAACGTCGTCTTTTTTTCGGACGCAGTGTCCGCCGAGCGGGCGGGTTTCCGGCCGTGTCAACGGTGTCGTCCGGACAAGGCGTCGACCTCGGCACACGGCGCAGCGATCGAGCAGGCTTGCCGCCGGTTGGAGTCCGCGGAGAACGAGCCGAGCCTCGCTGATCTCGCGAAGGCCGCCGGCATGAGTCCCTCGCACTTTCAGCGGGTATTCAAGCGCCAGCTCGGCGTGAGCCCGAAGGCCTATGCCCAGGCGGTCCGCAGTGAGCGCATCAAGTCGATTCTCGGCAAAGGCGTGTCGGTGACCGAGGCGATATACGAGGCGGGCTTTTCCGGACCCAGCCGCGCGTACGCGACGGCCCTCGGGGAGTTGGGTATGAGCCCGCAACGTTGGCGAAGCGGGGCCTCGGGCGAGATGCTGCGGTACGCTGTCACGGGCTGTTATCTGGGTCGGATTCTCGTTGCCGGCACGGTGCGCGGTGTGTGTGCCATCGAGTTCGGTGATACCGACGCCGAGCTCGTGGCCAGCCTGCGTAATCGATTCCCGAACGCCGAGTTGGCACCAGCCGACGACGAGTTCACGCACTGGCTCGACACCTTGCTGGCGTTTCTGCAAGCGCCCACCGGGGCGTTGGAGCTGCCGCTGGATATTCAGGGAACGGCATTTCAGCGCCAGGTCTGGGAGGCGCTACGGACCATCGAGCCGGGCGAGCGGGTAACGTACGCGGAGCTCGCCCGCATGGTCGGCCGCCCTGGTGCGGCGCGAGCCGTCGCCCGTGCGTGCGCCAGCAACCGGGTCGCCGTGGCCGTACCGTGCCACCGGGTCGTGCGCAGTGACGGCGAGATCGCGGGTTATCGCTGGGGCGCCGAGCGCAAGCGCCGGCTGCTGGCGCGAGAGGGTGAGCAGCGCAATCCCTGAGGGGCGTCACAGGGCGCGTCGTCATCCTGGGGAAGCATCGGGGCCGGGTGTATGCGGTAGGGTACGTAAAGCGGGTGCCTCGGCTCACCGCTCGCATTCACGCCGAGTGCGAATACGGGCGCCCGAAGTGCGCGCAGTATCGCCAGCACTCGCTTACTGCGGCGATGCAGACGCCCGTGGTCACCCCACCCGCACACGATGGCGCTGACGTTTCGTATCTGATCGCCGATGACCAGGTCGTTGCCGGGCCCGACCGGATCGGTGGCGGTGTACAGCAGGCGTGGGTCGGTGGTGCGGAGCGCGAACAGGTTGCAGACGATGAGTGTGCCGTAGCCGTCCATGACGGCGCGGCGCTGGCAGCGTTCGATGGTGGGATCGTTGTGGGTGGCGTCGGCGGTGCTGGGATTGAGCATGATCCACATGACCGCCGGGCCGTCGGACCAGCGGCGCCACAGCCGATAGCGGTAGCGGCCGCAGGCGGAGAAATCGGCGCCGGCGTTCAGCCCTTCACGCAGATCACCTGGCGGAGCCTGTGGACGGTCTCCACCAGGTCGGTCTGACTGGCCATCACCGTGTCGATGTCCTTGTAGGCGCCGGGAATCTCGTCGATCACGCCCTTGTCCTTGCGGCATTCCACGCCCTCCGTCTGCGCCTGCAGGTCGGCACGGTTGAACGAGCGTCGCGCCTGGCCGCGGCTCATGCGCCGTCCTGCTCCGTGGGCGCAGGAGTTGAAGGCCTCGGGGTTGCCCTTGCCGCGGACGATATAGCTGTACGCCCCCATGGAGCCGGGGATGATGCCGAGTACGCCCTTGGCGGCGTTGATGGCGCCTTTGCGCGTGACGTAGACCTGTTCGCCGAAGTGGTGCTCCACGGCCGTGTAGTTGTGGTGGCAGTTCACCGCTTCGCTGGTGAGCTCGAATGGCGGCAGCGCGTCCGAGGCGGCGAGGGCGCCAACGATCTCGCGCATCATTACCCGGCGGTTTTCGCGGGCGTACGTCTGTGCCCACTCCAGGGCGTCGATGTAATCCGCGAACAGGCCTTCGTCATCGCCTTCGGTGAGATAGGCGAGGTCGCGGTCGGGGAGCTGGCCTAGCGCGTTGCCCATTGCGGCGCGGGCGCGTTCGATGAAGTAGGTGCCGATCTGGTTGCCGATGCCCCGGCTGCCGGAGTGGAGCATCACCCACACCCGGTCGGCCTCGTCCAGGCAGACCTCGATGAAGTGATTGCCACCGCCGAGGGTGCCGAGTTGGCAGACGGGCTTGTCCACGCGTTTGGGCCGAATGTTGGGGTGACGCGCGAGAATCGTCTCGAGCCGGTCATGGAGCGGCCGGTAGTCCCCGGCGTGGGCGTCGTCGCGGCCGTGCTGGTCGAAACCCACCGGCACGCGCATTTCGATGGCCCGACGCAGGGACCGGAGGTTCTCCGGCAGGTCGGCCGCGGTGAGCGAGGTACGCACCGCGTTCATGCCGCAGCCGATGTCGACGCCGACGGCGGCGGGGATGATTGCCCCCCGCGTGGGAATGACGCTGCCCACTGTTGCGCCCTTGCCGAGATGCACATCGGGCATCGCGGCAACGTGATGAAACACGAACGGCAGCCCGGCGATGTTGCGCAGCTGTGCGGCGCACTGGGCATCGATGTCTTCGGTCCAGGTCCGCACCGGCACACCGGTGCCCCTGAGGTTGTTGAGTGAATGCGCGCCCATGGTCGTGGCTTCGGTTCCCATGCCTGTGGATTTCCATTATCGCCGATTCGCGGGAGCGTGATGAACCGAGGCCGACGCGTGCGCATCGCACTCGCGCTGGTCCGCCGTGGCGTTTTACGGCAAGTAACCGGCGCCCGTTGTCAACTGGCATGGATCGCTATTGCCGATGATCCATTCGAGGTTTCGAGCCGCATCGTCGTGGACGATGGAGAACATCGCAACAGGAGAGATTCCAATGATAACGAGCTGCATGCGCAAGTGCATGAAGGCGGTGACCGTCGCCTTCGCCGTGTCAGCCACGAGTGTGATCGCCCCGGCTCACGCCGGCGAGGACGCTCTGGTGCGCTTTGGTGTGCCGACCTGGCCGGGGGTGACGGTGAAAAGCGAGGTGGCTGCGCAGCTCCTGGAGGCCATGGGCTACCGGACCGAGCAGGTAAACGCCAGCCCGGCGTTCGCCCTGAACTCGCTCAAGAGCGACGATCTGGATGTCTACCTCGGTGGCTGGATGCCCACCGAAAAGCACATGATCGATCCTCTCGTCGAGGAGAATGCGGTTCAGGTCGTGGCTACGAACATCGCCGACGCGACCATGGGTATCGCCGTGCCTGCCTATGTCTGGGAGGCCGGCGTGCACACGGAAGCCGATCTGGCGGCCCACGCGGAGCGGTTCAGTAGCAGGATCTACGGTATCGAGCCGGGCACCGGTTTTAATGACGCCATCAGCGCGGCGATCGACAATGATCGCCATGGCCTTGAGGGCTGGTCGCTGGTGGAGTCCAGCACCAGCGGCATGTTGAGCCAGGTCGGCCGCGCCATCGACCGGGAGGAATGGGTGGTGTTCCTCGGGTGGGAGCCGCACTGGATGAACGCCAAGTACGACATGAAGTACCTGGAGCCGGTGGGCGAGGCGACCATCGCGGGCACCAAGAGCGACGTGCTCACCGTGCTCAACCCGCGGCTGGGTGAGAGGCACGCGGACGTGGCGCGGTTGTTCAGCCAGTACGTGGTGGCCAAGAACGTCCAGTCCGCCTGGGTGCTCGAGTACGCCTACAAGGAACGAGATGCCGGGGACGTGGCCTCCGAGTGGATCGCGGCGAACCTGGACACCGTGGCCGGGTGGCTGGAAGGTGTCGAGACCCGCGATGGCGAGCCCGCCATCGACGCCGTGCGCGCGCGATACGCCGAATAATCCGGGTTATGCTAGTGACCAGGCGGTGAACCGGCGGTTGTGCCGGCGCCGCCTGGTCCAGATCACGGATTCCCGCCCATGCTGGCGATCTCGTACTGCCAGCGCCTGAGTAGGCCCCGGTAGAGTACGATGTCTTGCTGCTCACCAGCCGGCAGCTTGGCCGGCGCCTTGAAAACCGGCGCGTCGTCCGGTGTCACCGGACGTAGTGTCCCGTTCGGCTGGGCGACGTAGCGAGCGGTAGTCGGGCCATCCGGATCGCTCGCTGCGTTGAGCCGGAGCCCCGCTGGACAGGCAGCGAGCGCGCTGGCCAGGCCGAGAAAGCCGGCTATGGCTGCGACGTCCGCTTTGAGCAGTCGATGGCGGAGAAGCAGAATGGATCCGCTCGCCATCGTCATCGAGACGCCCGTCGCTGCCATCAGCCACCATGGGGGGCCGTCGATATAGGCGTATGGAGGCGCAAGGTAGCCATCCACCAGCGCATAGCCACCGAGTGCCAGAAACGTTGACCCCGCGAGCACGAAATCCGGAACCCGGATGAGCTCCCGTGCAGGCGTGCCTTGCTCGGCGATTGTCGGTGTCGGCTGCTCGATTTCCACGTTGACGCCGAGTGCCTGCAGCGCCCGCAGAAGGGGCAGGCCATCGTCCTTGTCCACCAGCGACTGTAGTGAGCGCCGTCGCGAACGCCGGAAGACCGGAGTCTCGGACGTGGCGTCACGTGGGTGCCACTGTTCGGGGTCGACGCTCACGCTGTGGCCGCCTCGGGAATGGAAGGTGAGTCTGGGCTGAATCACCGTGCCCGAGAGAACCACCCGCTGCAGCGTCGACCACCGCACTGGCCACTGCCGCTCCAGCCAGGCGGCTATGAATCGCGGCAAGCCGCTGTGCAGCGCGATGCCGTCGGGGCCGAGGTTCAACCGTGCCCGGTGTTGGTAGCGATACTGGAGATGGTCGAAGATGACTGCCGCGACCCCGAGCAGACCGCAGGCGCCGGCGGTGACGGGCTCGGTCTTGATCCACTCGACCCATTCCTGCACCACGACCCCGATCAGGGTCCCGGTCGGAATCTGCAATTCCCAGCCGAGCATGACCACGCCAATCGGGATGCCGGTGATGGCCAGTACGAAGAAGGCGAACGAGATCCACCGCTTCGGACGCGGTAGCCGAAATGACACGCTCTCATCCATGAGGCGGACTCCTTGTCCCTGAAGGCCACGCGAGTCTGCCCGGAGCGGGGAGGATCATGCAAACCGCGCTACCGGCCGGCGCATCCCGCAGTAACCTTGCGTTAAAATGGGTATTTGTCGCGATGCTCATGGTTTGATTGATGGTCCACGTCACCGGCGAGCTGGAAGATGCCCCCGACGCCACCCTGACCTTCGAGTCCTGGGTGGAGCGGCTGCCGAACGTTCCCGACGAGCAAGAGCGTGCGCTGCTCGAGCGTGCGTGGCGGAAGGCCGAATCCGTCTACGAAGCGCACGAGCGCATCTCCGGTGAGAGCTATCTGGCCCACGCTGCGACGGTGGCCAACATCGTCTCCGCGCTCAAGCTCGATGCCGAGACCGTCGCCGCGGCGTTGCTGCACGACCTGCCCTGGTTCGAGGCCTACGACGAGAGGGCCGTGCGCGAAGCGTTCGGCGAGAGCGTGGCGAGCCTCGTCGACGGCAGCGCACGCATGGGCGTCATCAGCGCGCTCCACCAGCAGCCGGAGGGGACACAGAGCGGGCGCTCGGAGGCGCTGCGCAAGATGCTCTTCGCCATCGCCCGGGACATCCGAGTGGTGTTCCTGGTGCTTGCGGAGCGCTTGCACGACATGCGTACGGTGCGCAGCCGCGAGGCCGAGGCGCAGGTCGCGCTCGCCCGGGAGACGCAGGATCTCTACGCGCCGCTCGCCAACCGGCTGGGCATCTGGCAGGTGAAGTGGGAGCTGGAGGACCGGGCTTTCGCGGTACTCGAGCCGGTGACCTACAAGCGCATCGCCAAGCTGCTCGCCGAGAAACGTGTCGACCGCGAGCGTTACATCGGCGAGGTGCAGGCGCGCCTGGAAGCGGCGTTGGAGGAAGAGGAGATTCCCGCCGAGGTCAAAGGCCGGCCGAAACACATCTACAGCATCTGGCGGAAGATGCAGCGCAAGGGCCTGGGCTTCGAGGAACTCTTCGATATCCGCGCCCTGAGGGTGCTGGTTGATACCGTTGCACAGTGCTATGCCGCGCTCGGCGTGGTGCACGCGCTGTGGCAGCCGATCCCGCGGGAGTTCGACGACTACATCGCCACGCCCAAGGAGAACAACTACCGTTCGCTGCACACTGCGGTGGTCGGCCCCGAGGGCAAGAACGTGGAGGTGCAGATCCGCACCCGCGAGATGCACCAGCAGGCAGAGCTGGGCATCGCTGCGCACTGGCGCTACAAGGAGGGTCGGGGCGTGGATCCGGGCTTCGACAACAAGATCGCCTGGGTGCGCCAGCTCCTCGACAGCGGCCAGGAAGAGGATGGCGACGATCTCCTCGACCGCTTCAAGGCGGAGGTGTTCGAGGACCGGGTCTACGTGATAACGCCTCAGGGCGATGTTTTCGACCTGCCCCGCGGGGCGACGCCGCTGGATTTCGCCTACCACGTACACAGCCAGGTGGGCCACCGTTGCCGGGGCGCCAAGGCCAACGGCCGCATAGTGCCGCTGACCTACGAGCTGCGTAACGGTGACCAGGTGGAGATTCTCACCGCCCGCAATGGCCAGCCGAGCCGGGACTGGCTGAACCCTTCGCTGGGTTATCTGGTCACGCCCAAGGCGCGCTCACGGGTGCGTGCCTGGTTCCGCCAGCAGGATTTCGAACAGAACGTCGCCGACGGGCGCAGCATCGTCGAGCGGGAGCTCTCCCGCCTCGGCCTCAGCGACGTGAAGCTCGAGCGTCTCGCCGAGCGCTCGCGGTATCCGCGGCTCGACGAGTTCTTCGCCGCTGTCGGCCGGGGGGATATCACCGGCGGGCAGATCGCCGGGCTGGTGGGCGATCAGCTTTTGCCCAAAGCACCCAAGGAGCCGATGCCGCCGCGTTCCCGGCGCAGCGGCAAGAAGCGCGAGGACCGCCAGGACGACGACGTCACCATCTACGGTGTGGGCAACCTGCTCACCCGCATGGCCGGCTGCTGTCAGCCGACACCGGGCGATCCGATCGTCGGGTTCATCACGCGGGGGCAGGGCGTGACCATCCACCGGCGGGATTGCCCGAACGTGGAGCAGCTCGAGCAGGCCGAGGACGGTCAACGCTTCATCGAGGTGAGCTGGAACCGCCCCGGCGATCACCGTTACCCCGTGGACGTGCAGGTCATCGCTTACGACCGGCAGGGGCTGCTGCGGGACGTGACTGCCCTGCTTACCAACGAGCAGGTGCCGGTGGCGGGCGTGAACACGCGTACCGACCGTGAGGATCAGCTCGCGCACATGACGCTGACGCTGGAGGTGCGGGACGTGGCTCAGTTGAGCCGGATCATGGATCGGTTGGCGGGGCTGCGTAACGTGAGCGAAGTGCGCCGGGCGCCCGGGCATTGATCCGGGCGCGCTGCGGCGGACGGCTCAGCGCTCCAGGTGCTGAAGCTTGTCGGGCTTGCCGTCCCACTCCTCGGCGTCCTCCGGCGGGTCCTTCATTTCCGTGATCACAGGCCACTTCTGGGCCAGCTCGGCGTTGAGCTCGAGGAAATGCTCCTGCTCGGCGGGCAGATCATCCTCCGAATAGATCGCCTCGGCCGGGCATTCGGGCTCGCAGAGGGTGCAGTCGATGCACTCTTCCGGGTCGATGGCGAGGAAGTTCGGCCCTTCGTGGAAGCAGTCCACGGGGCAGACTTCGACGCAGTCGGTGTACTTGCACTTGATGCAGTTCTCGGTAACGACGTAAGTCATCGCATGAACTCCGGGTCAGTTCAGATGGCGCCTAAGGTAACAGGGTCCGGGTGGCCATCAACCTACAGGACCAAAGGGAATAGTCGTGGCGCGGCTCAGTCCGAATCGGCCAGCCGCTGGAGCTCGTAGACGAGGTCCAGCGCTGCCCGTGGGCTGAGCTCGTCGGCGTCGATGTCCCGCAGCCGCTCCACCGCCGGGTTGGGTGCGGCCGCGTTGAACAGCGCCAGCTGCCCCGCGGGCTCGGGCTGATGGGCGCGTGAATCCTCTTCGAGCTGCGAGAGCTTGCGCCGTGCAGCCTGGATCACCGGTCGCGGCACGCCAGCCAGCGCAGCCACCTGCAGGCCGTAGCTCTGATTGGCGGGACCGTCCTTGACGGAATGCAGAAAGACGATGCGATCGCCGTGTTCCACCGCATCCAGGTGGACGTTGACCACCCCGTCGTACTGCTCGGGCAGCACCGTCATCTCGAAATAGTGCGTGGCGAACAGCGTGTAGGCGCCGATGCGCTCGGCGAGATCCGCGGCCGCCGCCCAGGCGAGGGCGAGGCCGTCGAAGGTGGAGGTGCCGCGGCCGATTTCGTCCATCAGCACCAGGCTGCGCGCGGTTGCGTTGTTCAGTATGGCGGCGGTCTCGGTCATTTCCACCATGAACGTGGAGCGCCCGCCGGCGAGATCATCGGAGGCACCGATGCGCGTGAAGATACGGTCGATTGGCCCGATGCGCGCGCTCGCCGCTGGCACGAAGCTCCCGATGGAGGCCATCAGCGCGATCAGCGCCACCTGTCGCATGTAGGTGGACTTACCGCCCATGTTCGGGCCGGTGATCATGAGCATGCGCCGGCCTTCCTCGAGGCGCGCGTCGTTGGGTACGAAAGGTTCGGTCATCACGCGCTCCACCACCGGGTGGCGGCCGCCTTCGATGCGCACGCCATTCTCCCGGCTCAGGGTCGGGCGTACGTAGTCCAACGCCTCGGCGCGCTCGGCCAGGCAAGTGACGGCATCCAGGGTGGCGAGGCCTTCGGCCAGGCGCAGGAGGTTGTCCATATCGCCGGCGAGCTCTTCGACGAGCGCTTCATAGAGCGCCTTCTCCCGTGCCAGGGCTTTCTCGCGGGCGGAGAGCACCCGGTCCTCGAACTCCTTGAGCTCCGGCGTGATGTAGCGCTCCGCCCCCTTGAGCGTCTGCCGGCGAACGTAATGAGCGGGCGCGTTGTCGCTTTGCGCGCGACTGATCTCGATGTAGTAGCCGTGAACGCGGTTGAAGCTCACCTTGAGTGTGCTGATGCCGGTTGCTTCGCGTTCCCGGGTCTCCAGGTCCACCAGGAACTGGTCGGCGTTGCGCGAGAGACCCCGGAGCTCGTCGAGCTCGGCGTCGTAGCCATCGGCGATCACACCGCCGTCGCGAATGACCACCGGCGGCTGCTCCACCACGGCACGGTCGAGCAGGTCCAGGAGCGCGGCACGCGGGGCGAGATGGGCGCGCAGCTGGAGCATCAGCTCCGCGTCCATGCCGGCGAGGGTGGCCTGCAGTGTCGGCAACCGGCGGACCGCTTCGCGCAGGCCGGTCAGGTCCCGGGGGCGCGCGGAGCGCATGGCGATGCGCGCGCCGATGCGTTCCACATCGGCGCAGCCACGCAGCGTCTCGCGCAGCTCGCTCACCGTCGCCGTTTCCAGGAGCATGGCGATGGCGTCCTGGCGGGCATTGAGAATGGCACGGTCGCGCAGCGGACGGTTGATCCAGCGCCGCAGCAGCCGGCTACCCATGCCGGTGACCGTGGTGTCGAGTACCCAGGCGAGGGTGTGATCGCTGCCGCCGGAGAGGTTGTGCTCGAGCTCCAGGTTGCGCCGGCTCGCCGCGTCGATGATTACCGCCTCTTCGCGGGATTCCACCTGCATGCCGCGGATATGGGGCAGGGCGGCACGCTGGGTATCGGCGACGTACTGCATCAGACAGCCGGCCGCGCCGATTGCCAGCGGCAGCCCGGTGACGCCGAAACCGGCGAGATCGCGCGTGCCGAACTGGTCGGTCAACAGGCGCTCGGCGGCTTCGCGCTCGAAATGCCACGGTGGCCGACGGGTGAGCCCGGTGCGTTCGGTGAGCGCCGCGGGGAGCTCGCCGTCCTCCGGAATCAGTACCTCGGCGGGGTACAAGCGCTCGACCTCGGCGATCAGTGCTTCCGAACCCTCCACTTCGGAGACGGTGAAGCGGCCGCTGGAGAGCTCCAGCGCGGCCAGGCCGTAGCGCGCGCCTTCGGCGGCGACCCCGAGGAGCAGGTTGCTCTGGCGTTCCTCCAGGAGGGCATCGTCGGTCAGCGTTCCCGGGGTGACGATGCGTACCACGCGACGCTCCACCGGGCCCTTGGCGGTATTCGGGTCGCCGATCTGCTCGCAGATTGCCACCGACTCGCCCAGGCGCACGAGCTTGGCGAGGTACGACTCGTAGGCGTGTACCGGTACCCCGGCCATGGGGATGGGCTGGCCCGCGGACTCGCCCCGGGTCGTCAGCGTGATGTCCAGCAGCTGGGCCGCCCGGCGGGCGTCCTCGAAGAACAGCTCGTAGAAATCCCCCATGCGGTAGAAGAGCAGGATGTCCGGGTGCTCGGCCTTGATGCGCAGAAACTGCTGCATCATCGGGGTGTGCTTCTGCGGCGCGGTGGCTGTCTCGCTCATTGGGACGGCGCTGGCTCTTCGTTTGGTTAGGCGCGGCAGTATACCGGCGCCGTGGCAGTGTTTGCAGGCATCATTGCCGGTGTTCGGGCGCGAGCGCCACAATTGACGACGGTCGAGCAGGAGGCATCTATGAACGGGAACAGGCTCCCTACGGACACCGCGCTCACCGAGCTCTCCGCGCAGCTGGGCGAAGCGCTCGCCGCGCGCGGCTGGCGCGTGACCACGGCCGAATCGTGCACCGGCGGCTGGATCGGCAAGGTGCTCACCGACGTCTCCGGCAGCTCCGGCTGGTTCGAGCGCGGTTTCATCGTCTACGGCAATGACGCAAAGGTGGATCTGCTCGGTGTGAGCGCCGACACGCTCCGGGTGCACGGCGCTGTCAGCCTGAACACGGTCGCGGCGATGGCTGCCGGCGCCCGCGCGGCGGCGGACGCGGATCTCGCCGTGGCGGTGACGGGCATCGCCGGCCCTGAAGGCGGCAGTGCGGACAAGCCCGTGGGCACGGTGTGGTTCGGCTGGTGCCGCCGCGACGGCGAGCCCGACTGTGAGTGTCACCAGTTCGACGGCGACCGTGACGCAGTGCGCCGGGCGAGCGTCGCCTATGCCCTGTCCGGACTGCTCGACCGTGCCCGGGAATAGCGGGCAACGCGAGCGGCTGTTCTTCGCCCTGTGGCCCGACGACGCGGTGCGCGCCCGTCTGGCCGCTGCTGCCGAGACGGTGCGGCATGGCCGGCGCGTGCCGACCGGGAATCTTCATCTCACCCTCGCTTTTCTCGGCGACTGCGACGAACGCGCCCGTGAGGCGGCCGTGCGGGTTGCGGGTACCGTCGTGGCGCCGGCGTTCGCGCTCACGCTGACGCGCTGCGGCACCTTCCGCCGCAGCGGTGTCGCATGGCTCGCCCCGGAGGTGACGCCGCCCGCGCTGCAGACGCTCGTCACCCGTTTGCATGAAGGGCTCATCGAGACGGGGTTCAATCTCGACCGCCGTCCCTTCCGCCCTCACGTGACGGTCGCCCGCAAGGCCGCGCCGCAACGCACGCGAACCATCACCCCGGTCGACTGGCCGGTATCCGAGTTCTGCCTGGTCGTCTCGCGTTTGCACCCGGATGGCTCACGCTACGAGCGCCTGCACCGGTGGCCGCTTGCGGCCGCCCCGGCGTGAGCGCAGGTGCGCGTTTCGCCGGCGGTTGTGCCGGGGGCAGGGGTGGGAGGCGGGCAGCGATTGTGGAATAATGACCGGTCATTTGGACATGGTGAGACGGCTTCACCCACGTCTTGGGGATGGCAATGGACGAAGACCGCAAGAAGGCCCTAGGGGTCGCGTTAGGACAGATCGAGAAGCAGTTCGGCAAGGGTGCCGTGATGCGCATGGGCGATGCCCGGGCCGTGCGCGACGTGCCCGTCATCTCCACTGGCTCGCTGACCCTCGACATGGCGCTCGGCGTCGGCGGTTTGCCCCGTGGCCGCGTGGTGGAGATCTACGGGCCGGAGTCCTCCGGCAAGACGACACTCACCCTGCATGCCGTGGCCGAGGCGCAGAAGGCCGGCGGCACGGCGGCGTTCGTCGACGCCGAGCATGCCCTCGACCCGGACTATGCCGAGAAGCTCGGCGTGAACGTCGACGAGCTCCTGGTCTCCCAGCCGGACACCGGCGAGCAGGCACTGGAGATCGCGGACATGCTGGTGCGCTCCAGCGCGGTGGACATCGTGGTCGTCGACTCGGTGGCCGCGCTCACGCCCAAGGCCGAGATCGAGGGCGAGATGGGCGACTCCCATGTCGGCCTGCAGGCGCGGCTCATGTCCCAGGCGCTGCGCAAGCTCACCGCCAATATCAAGCGCTCGAACACGCTGGTGGTGTTCATCAACCAGATCCGCATGAAGATCGGGGTGATGTTCGGCAGCCCCGAGACCACCACCGGCGGCAACGCGCTCAAGTTCTACTCCTCCGTGCGTCTGGACATCCGCCGTCTCGGCGCGATCAAGAAGGGTGACGAGGTGCTCGGCAACGAAACGCGCGTGAAGGTGGTCAAGAACAAGATGGCCCCGCCGTTCAAGCAGGCCGAGTTCGAGATCCTCTACGGCGAGGGTATTTCGCGGCACGGCGAGCTCATCGACCTGGGCGTCAAGCAGGGCCTGATCGAGAAGGCCGGTGCCTGGTATTCGTACAACGGCGACCGCATCGGCCAGGGCAAGGACAACGTCCGCAACTTCCTCAAGGACAACCCGGAGCTCGCCGACGACATCGAGAGCAAGCTCCGCGCGCAGCTCCTGGGGCGCCCCGAGGCCAGCGAAGAGGCCCAGGACGAAACCGCTGAGAGCGGGTCGAACGGCTGACGCATCATGGAGGAGAACCTCCACGCGGAGGTGCGCGAGCGCGCCCTCCGCCTGCTGGCGCGGCGGGAACACTCCGAGCGCGAGCTCGCCGGCAAGCTTGCACAGCGTGGTTACGAGCGCACCGTGGTTGACGAGGTGATCGCCGATCTCGCCGCCGAGCGCCTGGTCAGCGATGAACGATTCGCCGAGGAGTTCGTTCGCGCCCGTAGTGGCCAGGGATTCGGCCCCCTGCGCATCCGCGCTGACCTTGCCCGCCGGGGCGTGGACGACGCTCTCATCACGCCCCATCTGTCCGACGACGCCCAGTGGGTGGCGGCGGCCAGCGAGCTCCACCGAAAACGTTACGGCGACGCGCCGCCGCAGGACGTGCGGGAGAAGGCGCGGCGCACGCGCTATCTTGCCAACCGGGGCTTTACCGCGGAGCAGGTACGCCGCGTGGTGGGGGGCCTCGAAGACGAGTGACCCCGTCGATTCTGACCGATGGCTGTATGGACATGATCAACACGAGCGCACAGATTCGCCAGGCATTTCTCGATTTCTTCCGCGAGCGCGGCCACGAGGTCGTGCCCAGCGCGCCGCTGGTGCCGGGCAACGATCCCACGCTGCTGTTCACCAATGCCGGCATGGTGCCGTTCAAGGACGTGTTCCTCGGCCGCGAGCAGCGTGGCTATACCCGGGCGGTGAGCAGCCAGCGCTGCGTGCGCGCCGGCGGCAAACACAACGACCTGGAGAACGTCGGCTATACGGCCCGGCATCACACCTTCTTCGAGATGCTGGGCAACTTCAGCTTCGGCGACTATTTCAAGCGTGATGCCATCCAGTACGCCTGGACGTTCCTCACGGAGGTCATCGGCCTGCCCGCCGAACGCTTGTGGGTGACCGTATTCGAGGACGACGACGAGGCCGCCGACATCTGGCTGAAGGAGATCGGCGTCGATCCCGACCGCTTCTCCCGCATCGGTGCTCACGACAACTTCTGGTCCATGGGCGATACTGGTCCGTGCGGGCCGTGCTCGGAGATCTTCTACGATCACGGTCCCGAGGTGCCCGGTGGTCCGCCCGGAACGCCTGAAGAGGACGGCGATCGCTACGTCGAGATCTGGAATCTCGTGTTCATGCAGTACGACCGCGACGCCGACGGCACCATGCATCCGCTGCCCAAGCCGTCCATCGATACCGGTATGGGCCTGGAGCGCATCGCCGCCGTGGTCCAGGGCGTGCACAACAACTTCGAGATCGATCTCTTCCAGCGCCTGGTAGCCGCCGCCGGCGAGCTGGCGGGTGTCACGGATCACGCCAACAGCTCCCTGCGCGTGATCGCCGACCATATCCGCGCCTGCGCTTTCCTGATCGTCGACGGTGTGTTCCCCAGCAACGAGGGGCGTGGCTACGTGCTTCGGCGGATCATTCGCCGCGCGGTGCGTCACGGCTACAAGCTCGGGATTTCCAGGACGTTCTTCCATCGCCTGGTGGGACCGCTCATCGACGAGATGGGCGAGGCGTTCCCGGAGCTGCCCCGCGGCCGCGAGCAGGTGGAACGCGTGCTCAAGCAGGAGGAGGAGCGTTTCCGCGAGACCCTGGAGCAGGGGTTGAAGCTGCTGGAGGCCGACCTTGCCGGGCTCGAGGGCCGTATTATCCCCGGCGAGACTGTCTTCAAGCTCTATGACACCTACGGCTTCCCCGTCGACCTAACCGCCGACATTGCCCGGGAGCGTGAGCTCGAGGTGGACCTCGACGGATTCGAGCGGGAGATGGCGGCGCAGCGCGAGCGCGCCCGCGCGGCCAGCGGTTTCAAGGCCGACTACGGCAGCGGCGCGGACTATGAGGGCGCCACCGAGTTCACTGGCTATGAGCACCTGCGCGATACCGGTCGGGTCGACGCGCTCTATACTGAGGGCCGTTCCGTCAACGAGCTCGCCGAGGGCGCCGAGGGTATGATCATACTCGACCGCACGCCGTTCTACGCCGAGTCCGGCGGTCAGGTCGGCGACCGTGGTGTGCTGAGCGCCGAGGGCGTGGAGTTCGAGGTTCAGGATACCGTCAAGTACGGCGACGGCGTCGGCCACGTGGGCGTGCTGCGACGGGGCCGAGTCGTACCCGGCGATACGCTCGCTGCCGAGGTGGACGGGCAGCGCCGTGAGGCCACGGTGCTCAACCACTCCGCCACCCATCTGCTGCACGCGGCGCTGCGCACAGTGCTCGGCGAGCACGTGACGCAGAAGGGGTCGCTCGTGGCACCGGACCGCCTGCGTTTCGATTTCTCCCACTTCGAGCCGCTGTCCCAAGAGCAGCTCGAGCGCCTGGAACGGATGGTCAACGACCAGATCCGCGCCAACGTCGCCGCCGACGTGCGGCGCATGAGCTATGACGAGGCCATGGAATTCGGCGCCATGGCGCTGTTCGGCGAGAAGTACGGTGACGAGGTTCGCGTGATGCGCTTCGGGGAGTTTTCCACGGAGCTCTGCGGCGGCACTCATGTCGCGCGTACCGGTGACATCGGGTTTTTCAAAATCGTCTCCGAGACCGGCATCTCCGCCGGGGTGCGACGGATCGAGGCGATCACCGGCGACGCGGCGGTCGCCTGGGCCGAACAGGTCGAGCGCCGCCTCGGCCGGATCGGCGAGCTGCTGCGTTCGAGTACCGACAACATCGAGGTGCGTCTCGAGCAGATGGTGGACAGCCATCGCCAGCTCGAGAAGCAGATCGAGCAGCTCAAGCAGAAGCTCGCCAGTCAGGCCGGCACCGACCTCGCCGATCAGGCCGTGGACCTGAACGGGGTACGGGTGCTGGCCTCGCGCGTGGAGGGCGGCGACAGCAAGGCGTTGCGCAATACCGTCGACCAGCTCAAGAACAAGCTGGGCAGCGCCGCCATCGTGCTCGCGAGCGTGGACGGCGACAAGGTGCGCCTGGTCGCGGGTGTGACCAAGGACTACACCGACCGGATCAAGGCCGGTGATCTCGTCAACGTCGTCGCCGAGCAGGTTGGCGGGCGTGGCGGCGGTCGGCCGGATTTCGCGCAGGCTGGCGGCAGCGATCCCGGCAGGCTCGACGACGCCCTCCGTTCGGTGGCCGACTGGGTCAGGGAGCGACTCGGCTAGGCGTCCGTGCGGCGCCTGGGGGCCATCTGCCAAACCCACGGACAATCCAGGAAAAGGGATATGTCACTGATCGTACAGAAGTACGGCGGCAGCTCGGTGGGCAGCATCGAGCGCATCGAGCATGTCGCCCGCAAAGCCATCGCGAGTCGCGAGGCCGGTCACGACGTGGTGATCGTGGTCTCGGCCATGAAGGGGGAGACCGATCGCCTCATGGAGCTCGCGCACGGTGCGGCGCAGTCGCCCACACCGCGCCCCCGTGAGCTCGACCTGCTGCTGTCCACCGGCGAGCAGGTCACCATCTCCCTGCTCACCATGGTGCTCGAGCGTCTGGGTGCGCCGGCACGCTGCTACACTGGCGCGCAGGTGCGCATTCTCACCGACAGCGCCTTCAGCAAGGCACGCATTCAGGATATCGACGACGACGTCATCCGCGAGGACCTCAAGCTCGGGCGCATTGTCGTGGTCGCCGGCTTCCAGGGCGTGGACGAGAACGGCTCGATCACCACGCTCGGCCGTGGCGGCTCCGATACCACCGCCGTCGCCCTCGCCGCCGCGCTGAAGGCCGACGAGTGCCAGATCTACACTGACGTGGACGGCGTCTATACCACCGACCCCCGGGTGGTGCCGATGGCGCGCCGGCTCGACCGCATCACCTTCGAGGAAATGCTCGAGATGGCGAGCCTCGGCTCGAAGGTCCTCCAGATCCGTGCCGTCGAGTTTGCCGGCAAGTACCAGGTTCCGCTGCGGGTGCTCTCCACCTTCGAAGAGGGCCCAGGCACATTGATTACCTACGAGGAAGAAGGCATGGAAGAACCGCTGATCTCCGGGATCGCGTTCAACCGCGACGAGGCGAAAATCACCGTTATCGGCGTGCCGGATCATCCGGGTATCGCCGCGCAGATCCTCGGCCCCGTTTCCAGTGCCAATATCAACGTGGACATGATTGTCCAGAACATCAGCAATGACGGGCTGACCGATTTCACGTTTACGGTGCACCGTAACGAGTACGAAAACGCACTCGCCATTCTCCGCGAGCACGCGCAGGCGCTCGGCGCGTCCGAAGTTTACGGGGATACGGGCATCGTCAAGCTCTCGCTGGTGGGGGTCGGCATGCGCTCGCATGCGGCGGTTGCGAGCCGCATGTTCGAGGCGCTCGCCGCAGAGGGCATCAATATCCAGATGATCTCCACCTCCGAGATCAAGGTGTCGGTGGTGGTGGACGAAAAATATCTGGAGCTCGGAGTGCGCGCGCTCCATCGTGCCTTCGATCTGGATGCGAAGGACGGTGCCACGGTGCGCGTCGAGGGTGAAGTCCAGTAGCGAAGGCCCGTAGGGTCGACGCATTGGTTGCGAGGGCGACGGAACGCCCTCATGCTTGCGTTTAGACAGTCGACGTTTGGGTTCACTTGTTGGAAGGGTGATCGGGTGCCCGGGGCTTTGTGTCCGGCGGGTCCGGCGTGGGTCGGGGGAAGGACCGACGATACGCGAGGATCGCGAGCGGCGAGATGGAGCTGCGTGGCGCCGATGAGGCAAGGAGGTGTCGGAGCGATGTTGATTTTGACTCGGCGCGTCGGAGAGACGCTAATGATCGGCGACGAAGTCACCGTGACGGTGCTCGGCGTCAAGGGCAACCAGGTACGTATCGGGGTGAATGCGCCACGGAACGTTTCTGTGCACCGTGAGGAGATCTACGACCGGATCCAGAAAGAGCACGACGACGAGCCGTCGGGTGATGGATCGGCCGGGCAGGAGTGATCCTCGCAGGGGCGGGTTTACGACGGAAGCCAATTCCCGTATATTTCGCCCCCGTTGCCGCTGATCAAGCGGCAGCAACGGAGAGATGGCCGAGTGGCTGAAGGCGCTCCCCTGCTAAGGGAGTATGGGCTAACGCCCATCGAGGGTTCGAATCCCTCTCTCTCCGCCATACAAGCAGCAGATCAAGCATTGGAAAGACACGACGCCTATTATCGTGCTTTCGTTCGTCCCGGCTGAGCCGGGCGGGCTGAATCTGCCAGGGCCGCTGCCGCAATGGCAGCGCCTTGATAACGGGGCGGTTCACCGCCCCGTTATCGTTTCCCCCTTCCCGTCCATCGTCTCGCTGGTTTCCTGTCGGGTTGCGTCCACCGATTTCGCGGCCGGCTGCTACGCTCATGAGACACACCGGCTTGCGGTCCACGCGGGGCGCGGGCCGTGTGAGTGAACGGCGGCATTGGGAGGGGCGGATTCATGACGCGACCACCACCTTCGACGCCTCCGGTCGCGACCCGTGAAATCAGTGGGCTGCCTACGGTCGGCGATGGCAGCGGCCTGTCACCGGATAATCGCTATTACCCGGAAGAGATTCAACTCGCCTTGCGAAACCGGGGGTTGCCGCTGGAGGCCTTGCGATATCCGGTGACACCGGCCGGGTTGCACTATTTGCTCGTCCACTTCGATATCCCTGCCGTGGAGACCGGACGGTGGCAACTCACCGTCGGTGGACAGGTTGCCCGCCCGTTGCAGCTCAGCCTCGCCGATATCAAGGCACGTCGGGCCGTCACCGTGCCCGTCACCATGGAGTGCGCCGGCAACGGGCGGGCGCGGCTGTCGCCGCGCTCTCTGAGCCAGCCATGGCTGTGCGAAGCCGTCAGCACGGCACAGTGGACCGGGACACCGTTGCGGGGCGTGCTCGAGGAGGCCGGAATCGTCGAGGGCGCTGAAGAAATCGTCTTCACCGGCGAGGACTGGGGCGTTCAGGGTGGGGAGGTGCAGCCGTACCAGCGCAGCCTGACCGTCACCGAAGCGCTGCGCGACGACGTTCTACTGGTGTACGCGATGAACGGCGAACCGCTGCCAGCCCAACACGGGTACCCGCTACGCCTGCTCGTGCCCGGCTGGTACGGCATGACCAGCGTCAAGTGGCTGACCGCCATCGAGGTGAGTGCCGAGCCGTTCGATGGCTTTCAGATGGTGAAATCCTACCGCGATTCCCTGGACGCCGAGGACCCGGGGCTGCCCATCAGTCTCATCCGTCCCAAGTCGCTCGTGATCCCGCCCGGCATCCCGGACTTCGTGACCCGGGTGCGGATTTTGTCTCCGGGTCCGGTGACGTTGCAGGGACGGGCGTGGGTGGGTCGTGCCGATATCGCCACTGTCGAGGTGAGTCTCGACGGGGGAACGCTCTGGCGCGATGCGGAGCTCGAGGCGCCCATGCACGGGCCGGCCTGGCGTGGCTGGACGTATCGATGGGAGGCAAAGCCCGGGCGCTATACGCTCTGTGTCCGCGCGACGGATACCACCGGCGAGACGCAGCCGTTCGGCCAGCGCTGGAACTACCAGGGCATGGGGAACAATATGGTCCAGCGCGTGGAGGTGATGGTCGTCCCGTGAGGTCACAATCGCTCACCGGCCAGGCGGCCAACGTCTATTCATTGGGCGCGTTTCCAGAAGCTGGCTGGATGCCGCGGCCGTCGTGGCATTGGTGGGGCTGTGGATGCTTTCCGGGCTGCTGACCAGCCCCGGCACTGACACGCCCGCGCTGGATGACCGGACAGCTGCGCAGGCGTGGAATCCACGCCTGCGAGTCGCTCTGTCGACGGCACGACCGAAGCAGGTCGGTGCAGGGCCGATCAGCGCAGCTGGCTGTCCTTGCTCCCGCGTCGGTTATAGGGGCTGTGAGCCGCTCTCTCGCCGTCGTGCTCGCTCTGGCAGCCGACGCACAGGCGAACGCCCTTGATCGCCTCGCGGCGCGCTTGCGGGATCGCTTCGCCACATTCCTCGCAATGCTGCAGGCTCTCGCCGCGGGGCAGCTGCTCACGGATGTGTGCCAGCGCGTCCTCGACCGTGCTGTCGATCTGCTCCTGGACGGCGCCGTCGTGCGTCCAGCCGTTGGCCATGTGAACGCCTCCCGTGCAGGGGACCTGCCGTGGCGGGCGCGCCCGCCGCCGGTGGTCATGCATCCCGGATGGGTCGGGCCGCCGTGGCCCGGACTAACCTTCGCTGAGACATGGCAATACTTGTCAAAGCTCAGTAAGCCTAACCCCGGTGCGCGTGGCGCTCAACGCCCCCGGCTCGCAGGGCCGGGGGCGATGTCCGGCGGCACGGCCGCCGCGCGGATCCGATGGTGGCGGTGTTAGCTGCTTCCGCTGGCGGCGCTGACGCCGGCGAGGCCGAGTGCACGGCCGGCATCCGCCGTGTTGGCGCCGACCTTCTGTAGACTGCCCAGGGCACCGATGAGCGCGGAGCTCTCGTACGGGACGAACACGCGTTCGCCGTCCTTGGCGATATCCGGCAGGCGTTTGAGGTACTCAAGGCCGAGGAGATAGCCGATCACGGTGTCCACGTCAGTGCCTTCGCCCCCGGCCTCCAGCACCATCCCAATGGCCTTCTGCTCGCCCTCGGCGCGAAGAATCGCCGCCTCGCGCTCACCTTCGGCGGTCAGAACGGCGGAGCGTTTCTCGCCTTCGGCCCGGGCGATTGCGGCTTCCTTCTCACCGTTCGCCTCGGTCACGGTGGCCCGGCGGCGGCGCTCGGCGGCCATTTGCAGCCGCATCGCCTCTTCCACCTCTTCGGGCATGGAGATGTCCTGGATCTCGACCCGGTTGACCTTGACGCCCCATTTGTCGCCGACTTCGTCCATGGTGGTCTGCAGGGCCTGATTGACCTCCGCACGGCTTTCGAAGAGCTTGTCCAGTTCCATTTTGCCGATCTCCGAGCGCAGGGAGGTCTTTGCGAGGACCTCCACCGCCTGGATGAAGTTCTCCACCTCGTAGACGGCAAGCTTTGGGTCGAGGATCTGGAAGTACAGGGCGCCGTTGACCGTAACGGTGACGTTGTCCTGGGTCACCACGTTCTGCCCCGGGAAGTCGAGCACGGTCTCGCGCCGGTCGATGTGCGTTTCCTGCACGATGTAGGCGACGTTCTCACCGCCGCTCTCGCGGTAACGGCGGATGGTGATTGCCCGCGGCTGGTCGACGAAGGGCACCACCCAGTTGATGCCGGGCTGCAACGTGCGCAGGTACGAACCGAGGCGCTCGATCACCACGGCTTCGCTTTGCTGGACGAGCATGATCCCCTTGAACAGGAACACGACCACGAGAATGGCCACGATGACGGCCAGGATGAGGGTAGGGTTGACGAACTCCACGTGAACGCTCCGTTGTTGCCGGTAGTGGTGATGGCAATCAGTCGTCGGGCCCGGTGGCTTCGACGATGGCGGTAATACCGCGTACCTCTCTGATCCGCACGCGTGTGCCGGGTACGGGTCTGTTACCGTCCGGCAGGCGCGCGGGCAGGAAATCGCCGCGAAATTTCAGACCGATCTCGCCGGCCTGCTCGACGATCTCGGCCACCGTGCCACGCTCCACGCCCGATCCCGTGACGCCATAGCGGCTGTTGGGGCGCATGGCGTGGCGGAACTTGATGACGGCGAGCGGGACGAGTACGCCGGCCAGCACGCCGGCAGTGAGAATCTGGGTGGCGAGGGCCGCGCCGGTTACCGCAGCGACCGCACCCCCGAGGCAGGCGAGGCCCAGAGCGAGTAGGACGAACTCCGCGCCCAGCAGCTCCGCTACCGCCAGCGCCAGCCCCAGTGCGATCCACAGGTGCCAGGCCTCGAAACCCAACATGATCCGTTCCTTCTCCGTTGTTGTCCGCGCTGGTGGTCAGTTTCGCAGCGCGTGATGGCGTCTGGATTATGCCAGCAATTCAGCGCGCAGCGATGGGCGAGCGGTACGCGTGGCGGGGCATGTGCGGATGGCCGGCGAGGGCCGGTCGTCGACGCGGCCCTCGCGTGTTCAGGCCTATGCCAGCTCGAAGCCGTGGCGGGTGAGCGGTAGTGAGCGAATGCGTTTGCCCGTGGCCGCGTAGAGTGCGTTGGCGAGTGCCGGGGCGATGGGGGGCGTCCCCGGCTCACCCAGCCCGCCGGGATCGTCACCCTCGGCGATGACCTCGGTGGCGATGGCGGGCATCTGCGACAGACGCACCATGCGGTATGTGTCGAAGTTGCCTTCCTGCACGGCGCCTTCTTCGAGGGTCATTTCGCCATACATCGCGGCGGTCAGCCCGTAGACCACGGCGCTTTCCACCTGCGCTTCGATGGTGTCCGGGTTGACCACCGTACCGCAGTCCACCACGCAGCTCACCTTGTGCAGGGTGATGCGGTCGGCGTCGTCCACGGAGAGCTCGGCGACCTCGCCGACAATGCTCCCGAACGATGTGTGCAGCGCGAGGCCCTGGAACCGCCCGGCACCCGTCTCACCCCAGCCGGCGAGTGCGACGACGCGGTCGAGCACCCGCCGGGCGCGGGCGTCCTCCGGCAGCAGAGCCCGGCGCATGGCTGCCGGGTCCTTGCCGGCCGCTTCCGCCCACTCGTCGATGAAGCTCTCCATGAAGAACGCGTTGTGGCTGTGGCCCACCGAACGCCAGAACCCGACCGGCACGCCAATGTCCTGAAGCGCATACTCGACGCGCATCGCCGTCGGTCGGTAGTGGGAGCCTTCCAGACCCTCCACAGCGCTGTGGTCGAGGCCGTCCTGGACCTGCTGCGGGTTCACCCGCGCCCAGATGGACGGGCTGCTCACCCGGGCGATGATGCCCGTGGGGTTGCCGGCGTCGTCGACGCCGGCACGTAAGCGCGCGGCGGCGGCCGGTCGGTAGAAGTCGTGCCGGACGTCCTCTTCCCGCGACCAGATAAGCTTGACCGGCGCGCCGGCCGCTCGTGACGCCAATGCTGCCTGCACCACGAAATCCATTTCGAAGCGCCGGCCGAAGCCGCCGCCGAGGAACGTGGTGTGCACGGCGACACGATCCGGATCAGCCCCGATCGCCTGGGAGAGCACCACAGGAATGAGGCCGGGGGACTGCGTGGGCGCCCAGACCTCCACGCCGTCGTCGCGCACGTGTACGGTGGCGTTCATGGGTTCCATGGTGGCGTGGGCGAGGTAGGGTACCTCGTAGTCCGCCTCGATCCGTCGGGCGGCGGTCTCCAGCGCGCTGGCCGCGTCACCCTCGTCGTGTCCCACCGCCGGATCCGGGCTCGCGAGGCCCGCCCGGAGCTGACGGGAAACTGCCTCGTTGTCCAGCTCCGCGTTTGCACCCGGGTCCCATTCAGGCTTCAGCGCCTCCACGCCCTTCTGGGCCGGCCAGTAGCCGCTGGCGAGGACGATGACGGCGTCGTCCAGCCGGATTACCCGCTGCACGCCCGGGATATCCAGGGCCGGGGCCTCGTCCACGCTGTCGAGCCGGCCACCGAAGGTCGGACAGGCGCGGATCGCTCCCACCAGCATGCCATCGAGCGTGACGTCGATGCCGAACTCCGCGCTGCCGTTGGTTTTCGCCGGTACGTCCAGTCGGGGTGCCGGGGTGCCCAGCAATGTCCACTGGCTCCGGGGCTTGAGTGTCACCTGCTCGGGTACCGGGAGCTCGCCAGCGGCGCCAGCGAGTTCACCATAGGTGAGGGCCTGGCCATCGGGGCCGTGAATTCGACCCGCCTCGGCACGACATTTCGAAACCTCTACGCCCCATTCGCTGGCTGCCGCCTTGCGTAGCACCTCCCGGGCCTGGGCGCCGACCCGGCGCAGTGGCTCGTGCGTCCAGCGCACCGAGGTGGAGCCCCCGGTGGCCTGCATGTTGAACATCCGGTTGGTGAACTGTTCGCCCACAGGGGCCATTTCGGCGCGCACGTCACGCCAGTCCACGGCGAGCTCCTCGGCGACCAGCATGGGCAGCGCCGTGTAGACGCCCTGACCCATCTCGGAAGAGGGTACGGTTACGGTCACGGTGTTGTCGGGACTTATGCGCAGCCACGCGTTCACCAGCTCGGTGTCGCCACTTGCGGCAGTGGCCCGGGCCGCCCGGCCACCGATCGGCAAATGAAAGCCAATGACCAGGGCGCCGGCGGTGGCGGCGCCTGCCTGCAGAAAGCGGCGGCGTCCGCGGTCGATTGTCTCGGTCATCTCGCCTCCTGATCAGCTCTTGGCGGCGGCGTGGATGGCACGGCGAACCCGCGCATAGGTGCCGCAGCGGCAGATGTTGGTCATGGCCTGGTCGATATCGGCATCGCTCGGCTGGGGGGTACGCTCGAGCAGGGCGGCTGCCGCCATGATCATGCCCGACTGACAGTAGCCGCACTGCGGCACCTGCTCATCCCGCCAGGCCTGCTGGACGGGGTGGCCGTCCATGTCCTCGATCGTGCGCACCTCGCGGTCGCCAACCGCGGAGACAGGCAGCACGCAGGTGCGGGTTGCCTGCCCGTCGAGGTGCACGGTGCAGGCGCCGCACTGGGCGATACCGCAGCCGAACTTGGTGCCGGTGAGCCCGAGATTGTCGCGCAGTACCCATAGCAGCGGGGTGTCAGGGGCCACGTCCACGGTATGTGGTTCGCCGTTGACTGTTAGCTCTATCGCCATGACGGCCTCCCTTCGACGGCGTTCTCGTGCGCCGTGTCGGAATGGAACATTGCGGGGCTATTTGTCCGGAGAGGGATCTAGCGTCTCCAGTGTAGCTTTTTACCGTGGCTATGCACGGGGGATGCGAAGCGGTGGGGCGGGGTGGATTTGTCGCTGGATTGATGTGAAGTGCTATAGCAAATAAGAATTACTTGTAATCGTAAAATCGCCCGTCTACGATTCCGGCGTTTGGACGCCGACAAGAATCGAGGATCGACCCAATGCCTATCGCTCGCCATGTTGCCCTCACCGTCGCCCTGGTGGCGCCGACGGCGGTGCTGGCCAACAGCCCCAGCCTGGACGCTGTGCTCGAGACGAACGCCCGCATCGCGCACGCCGCCTACGAGGATTCTCTGATTACAGCCCGGCGCCTGGAGTCGCGCATCGAGGCGTTGGTGGAGAATCCGTCGGAGAAGACCCTCACCGCCGCGAAGGCCGCCTGGCTCGAGGCCCGTGAGCCTTACGGCCAGACCGAGGTCTACCGCTTCCGTGGCGGTCCCATCGATGCCTTGCGGGACGACGGCACCATGGGGGCAGAGGGTGACGGTCCCGAGGGCCGCATCAATGCCTGGCCGCTCGGCGAGGCGCTGATCGACTACACCGCCGAGCGTGTGGACGGCGATGCCGGGCCGGAGAGCCCGGAAACGGTCGCCGACGTCGGCGATAACCTGATCGCCGACGAGACCTTCGAGATCAGCGTCGACAAACTCGCCTCGATGAACGAGCTCGGCGGCGACGAGCGCAACGTCACCACCGGCTATCATGCCATCGAGTTTCTCCTTTGGGGCCAGGACCTCAACGCCGATGGCAAGGGCTACGGTTCCCGTGACGCCACCGCCGGCAGCCGTCCGTACACCGATTACGTCACCGGCGAGGGCTGCACCCACGGCCACTGTGACCGCCGCGGCGCGTATCTCAATGCGGTCGCCGGCCTGCTGGTGGCCGATCTGGAGCGTGTGACCAACGCCTGGGCGCCCGGCGAGGGCGTGCACTACCAGGCGTTCGTTGCCGGTGGCGAGAGTGCCCTGCGGAAAATTCTCGAAGGCATGGGCCGGCTCTCCTATGGCGAGCTCGCCGGCGAGCGCATGCTCATCGCGCTGGCGGCGAATTCCCAGGAGGACGAGCACAGCTGTTTCGCGGACAATACGCACCGGGATATCCTGCTGAACGCCAAGGGCGTGCAGAACAGCTACCAGGGTACCTACGTGCGTAGCGACGGCCGCGTGGTCTCGGGCCCGGGTGTGGCGGACTACATCCGCAGCGAACACCCCGAGCTCGCTGCCAGGCTGGACGAGGCGCTGCGCAAGACCCTGGTGGACATCTCCCGCATGGACGGTGTGGCCAAGGCGGGTGCGCCGTTCGATGTCCAGATCCAGTCCTCTGAGTATCAGCCGTTGGTGCGCGACGTGATCGTGGACCTGCGCGACCAGACCCACTACATCGAGAGGTTGATGGCGGAGTTGGACCTGGACGCCGACCTGCGTCAGGACACCGAGGAGAACCTCGAGCAGCTCTAGACCGGAATCCAGTGAACCGGAATACGGCCCCACGGCGCGAAGGCGTCGGTGGGGCCGTCGTCTTGGAGGCAATGCCGACGGCAATGACGCGTCTCTTACTCGTAGCTCTGGCGGCGGCCGCCGCCTTCCTCGCTGGCGGTGTCTCGGCGAGTGACATTCTCGATCCGGCCGCCCGCCGCGCGGGCGGCGCCGCCACGGTGGAGCAGGCCGGTGCCAAGGCGTTCTCGCAGTCGGTCCCGCAGCTCGATTTCCGGGACGAGGCGAGCTTCAAGGCCGGCAACATGTTCTTCCGCAGCCCCCACGCGGGCGACGGGCCGCTGCTGAACGCCCGCACCTGCCAGGGCTGCCACCGTCAGGACGGCCGCGGCAACGTGCCCGACGGTCCGGACCAGCCGCTTGCGTCCATGCTCGTGCGCCTGAGCGGTCGGACGGAAGCCGGCTGGCAGCCGGACCCGCGCTATGGCCACCAGCTCCAGCCGCTTGGCCATGCCCCCGGCCGTGAAGTGCCGGCGGTTGCCGGCGAAAAACCACCGAGCGATGGCACGCCGGGTGAGGCGTACGTCTGGATCGAGTACGAGCCCGTTGAGGGCCGCTATCCCGACGGTACTGCCTACACGCTGCGCCGCCCGGCGTACCATCTGCGCGATCCGGCGGTGGGGCCATTCATGGACGGCGTGCGCTTTTCGCCCCGCGTGGCGCCGCCGGTTTTTGGCGCGGGTCTGCTGGAGGCGATTCCCCGGGCACGGCTCGAGGCGCTCGCCGATCCGGGGGACGCGGACGGCGACGGCGTTTCGGGGCGGCTGCGCCTCACCCGCGACGTTATCGCCGGCGCCGACGCGGTGGGGCGGTTCGGCTACAAGGGGGGCGCACCCACGGTGCTGCAGCAGTCCGCCGCGGCTTATCGGGACGACATGGGCCTTACCAACCGCCTGTTTCCCGAGGAATCGTGCACCGCAGCGGAGGCGGCCTGTCTGCGGGCCGCGAAGACCGAGGCAGCCGCCGCCGACGCCCCGGCGGACGTGGACGTGAGCGACCTGCGGCTTGCGCGCGTCGAGTTCTACGTACGTCATCTCGCCGTGCCGGCCGCGCGGGGCTGGAATACCGCCGCCGGGGATTGGCAACCGCGGGTGGCCGAGGGACGGCGCCTGTTCGAGGAAACGGGCTGCGCGGCCTGCCATGTGCCCAGTCACACCACCGGCGATGCGCCCGGCAGCGTGCTCGGGGAGATCGCCCTGCTGGGCCTGGAGGGTGAGGCCCGGCCGCGCGCGAGCCTATCCGACCAGCATATCTGGCCCTATACCGATCTCCTGCTGCATGACATGGGCGGAAGTTGCCGGGTGGCGGTGGAGACGCCCGCGGGCGAGGCCTGTGACCCGGCTGCGAGCGACCGTTGTGTGTGGGTGCAGCGTTGCGACGGGCTCGCCGACGGCCGGCCCGAGGGCAACGCCACGGGCCGGGAGTGGCGTACCCCACCGCTCTGGGGCCTGGGGCTCACCAGGACCGTCAACCCGCGTGCCGGCTATCTCCACGACGGGCGCGCGCGTACCGTGGAGGAGGCCATTCTCTGGCACGGCGGCGAGGCGTCGTCAGCGCGCGCAGCATTCACGCACCTGAGCGCCGATGAGCGTGCGGCGCTCATCGCCTTCCTGCGCACCCTGTGAGCGGCGGCGGGACACATCGGCGCGCCAGGTGGCGGCGAGCAGCTGCCGGCCTGTTGTGCCTGGCACTGTGGGGGGGGCCCGCGGCGGCGCCGGCGTCGCCACGACTCGCGGGCGGGGAGACCACGGTCTCGCGCGCCCGGGCGGACGACTTTCTCGAGCCCCTGGCCAATCTCGGCTTGCTGCGCCAGGAGCGCCATCTCATCGGGCGCTCGCTGTTTCGCAATCCGTGGGTAATTCCCCCTTCCAGCACCGATGCCCGCGACGGGCTGGGACCGGTGTTCAACGCCCGCTCCTGTCTCGCCTGCCACCGCGGCGGTGGTCGCGGCCACCCACCACAGGGCGACGAGCCGTTGCAGTCCCTGGTGGTGCACGTGGGTGTGCCCGACGGCGCCACCAGCCGGCCGGAGCCTACCTACGGCCGCCAGATTCAGACCTACGGCGTTTCCCGCGGCCCGGCACAGGGGCTGGCGGCGGCGAATGCGGCACTCGACGGGCGCACCGCCACCGGGGAGGCGCGGGTGTCGGTGAGCTACCGCACGGTCGAGGGACACTACGACGACGGCACGCCCTATCGCCTGCGCGAGCCGCGCTTCAACATCGAGGAGCTTGCCTACGGGCCGCTGTCGGAGCGGGCGCGCCTGTCGGGGCGGGTGGCCCAGCCCCTGTTGGGTGTGGGGCTCCTGGAGGCCATTCCGGAGGCACGCCTTGCCGCGCTCGCTGACCCGGACGATCGTGACGGTGACGGGATCTCCGGCCGGCTGGCGCGCCTCGGCAATGGCCGTGTGGGGCGCTTCGGCCACAAGGCTTCCCAGCCCGACGTGCTCGCGCAAACCGCGGCCGCCTTCCGTGACGATCTCGGGATCACCAGCGCGCTCTTTCGCGAGCAGCCGTGCACCGCGGCCCAGACGGCCTGCCGGGCCCAGCCCAACGGCGATGGGCCGCAGCAGGCGGGGGTGGAGATTGCCGACGACCTGCTTGCGGCTACGGCGTTCTACGTTCGCACCCTGGCGGTGACGGCGCGCGGGCCGGTGGAAGGCACGGCCCGGCGCGGCGAGGCGCTGTTCGAGCGCATCGGCTGTGCCGCCTGCCACGTGCCCGCCCACCGCACGGAGCAGCTGGCAGGCTTTCCGGAGCTCAGCGGTCAGCGAATTTACCCCTACACGGATCTCCTGCTCCATGACATGGGATCGGGGCTCGACGACGGTCTGGCTACCGCCGAGGCGCGCTCGGCGGAGTGGCGGACACCGCCGTTGTGGGGCATCGGGCTCACCGGACGGGTCACCGATGGGCAGAGCTATCTTCACGACGGCCGCGCACGCACCCTGGCGGAGGCCGTACTGTGGCACGGCGGCGAGGCGGCGGCCGCGCGGGCTCGATTCGCCGCCCTGGCGCGCGACGAACGTGCGGCACTGATCAGTTTTCTGGAGGCATTGTGACGACGGTTGACCGGCAACGCCGGGCATTGCTCAAGAGTGCCGGCGCGCTGCTCGCCGCCGGCATGTGGCCCGGCCGTGCACTTGCGGCGGGTGGTGACGGCGAGCGCTTCGTGGCCGCGCAGGACTATCGCGACGGCAGTCACCACGTGGCCTGGTCCGGGCCCGGCAGCGCCACCGTGCCGGCGGACTTCCGCGGGCACGGCTTCGCCTTCGTGCCGGGTGCGCCGCATCGCGGCGTGATGTTCGGACGCCGTCCCGGCTTTGCCGCCTGTGCCTTCGACCTGCGTCGCGGCGAGATCACCGACGTATTCGAGCCCACCGCGGACCGCCACTTCTACGGCCACGGCTGCTTCAGCGCCGACGGTGCTTATCTCTACACCGCGGAGAACGACTACGCCGGCGGCCGCGGCGTCATCGGCGTGCGCGATGGGCGCAGCTTCGAGTTCCTCGGCGAGCTTGCCTCCCACGGCGTGGGCCCCCACGAGATACGGCGGCTTGGCGATGACCGGCTGCTGGTGGCCAACGGTGGCATCCGCACGAACCCCGAGGCGGGCCGGCGCAAGCTCGCGCTCGCGGACATGGACTCCTCGCTGGTGGTGATATCGACCGACGGCGGATTGGTGGAGCGCGCACGGGCGACGGATCAGTACATGAGCCTGCGGCATCTCGCCCCGGGGCCGGATGGCGGTGCGGCAGTGGCGATCCAGTACCAACGCCGTGCCGCCGGGCATGACGAGCCCGTGCCCCTGCTCGCTTTCTGGCGACCGGGGGCGGGCATTCGCCTGGCCGACGGCGTGGAGGAGTTCGCGCGTATGCGCGACTATGCCTTGAGCGTGGTGGTGGATCCGCGCCGGCGCCGTGTGGGGCTCACCAGCCCGCGGGGCCACCGGCTCGGCTTCTGGAACTACGACGGCGGCGGGCTGCTGCGCGCGCACGCCATCCGCGGGGTGAGCGGCATCACCATGACCACCGACCGGCGGCACTATGTCTGCAGCACCACCGCCGGCGAGCTACGGTTCTTCGACGCTGCCAGCCTGGAGGAACAGCCCGGGCTCCGGCGCCGCGACCGCCGCGCGCTCTGGGACAATCATCTCTACAACCCCGCCCTCGCGTCATGACCGCCATGAAGGAGATCGTCATGCCTGCCTTGCTGCTCGTCGTCATTGCATTGCTGTGGCCGGGGGCGGTCGCGGTTGCCGATCAGAAGGGGCCGCCGGAGCAGGCGCTCGAGGCGGGCATTCGCGCCACCGTGGAGGCGGGCGTGCTGCCGGCCCTTGTTGCCTTCGACGAGCGCGTCGCCGGTTTCGACCGGGCCACGCGCGCGCTCTGCGAGACGCCGGGCGAGGGTAAGCTGAACGCTGCGCGGGATGCCTGGCGTGCGCTCGCGAACGCGTGGGCGCGGGTGGGGGTGCTGCGCTTCGGTCCGCTGACCGGCGGTTTCCCGGTACGGCTCGCGTGGCGGCTCGACGCCTACCGTATGGACCGCCGGCCGCGCGCCGTCGAAGAGGCCATCGAGGTGGCGAGTGTCTCGGACGTCCCCATTGATGCGGCCTATATCGAGTCGGTAAGCACCTTCGCCAAGAGCCTGCGGGCCTTCGAGCGCCTGCTCTTCGACCGTCCGGACGCCGCCGGCGAGGCGCTGGCCACGTTTCGTGACGACCCGCGGCGGTGTGCCTATCTGCGCGGGCTCTCGACGGCCTATGTGACCGACGCGGCAGCGTTCGTCGAGCACTGGCGGGACGGCGACGACCCCTACGCCGAGGAGCTTGCCCATCCCGGCGCGTCGGGGAGCGAGTTCTTCCGCACCCAGGACGCGGTCGACCGCGTGATGAATGCCGTGATTACCAGCCTGGACGTGCTCACCCGTGACGAGCTCGGCAAGCCCCTGGGGCGGGATGCGGACAACGCCCGACCGTGGGTGCTGGCCTCGCCGGTGGCACGCCACAGCGCGGCGGAGATCGAGGCCACCCTGGACGGCCTGGCGATGCTCTTCTTCAACCGCTGGCAGGACCGGGACGGCCGCGGGCTCGACGACGCCCTGCGGGAGTCGGGTGAGGCGGCGCTGGTGGCCAGGGTGGAGGCGCGTTTCGCCGCCGCTCGCGAGGCCCTTGCGGCGCTGCCCGCGCCACTTGTCGTGAGCGTGCGCGAGCACCGTGGTGCCGCCGAGCGTGTGCTCGCCGAGCTCAATCGCCTCAAGGCTGTCTTCAAGGTGGACGTCGCCAACGCGCTGTGGGTCACCCTGGATTTCAACGCCACCGACGGTGATTGAGCGCGCTCACGAAACGGCGTCCGCGAGCCCCGGCAACGTCTGCACAATGCCCGCGCTAGACGCGGAAGCGCCCGACCGCTTCGCGTAGCTGCTCGCCCATGCGGGCGAGCTCGTCGCTCGCCTGGGTGGTCTGCTGCACGCCCTCGGCGCTCTGGTTGGCGGCGTCGACGATCGCGGAGATGTTGCGGTTGAGCTCTTCGGCGACCTGCCCCTGTTCCTCGGCGGCCGTGGCGATCTGGGTGATCTGCTCGTGGATGCGCGAGACTGCGCCCTCGATGTCCTGCAACGCTTCGCTGGCGCGCCCGGAGCGCTCCAGGCTGCTCTCCGAACGTTCACGGGAGCTGTCCATGGTCGCGACGGTGGTCTGGGTGTCGGCTACCAGGCCCTCGATGATGCTGCGGATCTGATCGGCGGACTCGCTGGAGCGTTTGGCGAGCGCCCGAACCTCCTCGGCGACCACGGCGAAGCCACGGCCCTGCTCGCCGGCACGCGCGGCCTCGATGGCGGCGTTCAGCGCAAGCAGGTTGGTCTGCTCGGTCACCGCGTGGATCACGTCCAGCACCGTTTCGATTTCCTTGCTACGCTCGGCGAGCTTGCTCACCGCGGTGCTGGTCGAGGCGATGTCCTCGGCGAGCGCTTGCATGGCCGCGTGGTTCTCCTGAACCACGGTGCCGCCTTCCCGGGCGCGTGCGTCGGCGTCGCCGGCCGCCTGCTCGACTTCGCCGCCGTTGCGCGAGATTTCCTGGACAGTGGCGGTCATCTCGTTGATCGCCGAGGCGATCTGATCGGTCTCCCGGCTCTGGTTCTCGACATTCCCCCGCGTCTGCGTGGCGACCTGGTTGAGCTCCTCGGCGGCGGAGGCGAGCTGCTCGGTGGTGTTCCGGACGTCGCCGAGGGTGTTCTGAACCTTGGCGACAAAGGCGTTGAACTGCTCGGCGAGCTCGCCCACCTCGTCGTGACGTTCGACGGGCAGGCGCTGGGTAAGATCGCCTTCGCCTTCGGCGATTTCGCGCATGGCCTCGGAGGTCTTGCGAATCGGGCCGACGATCTTGCGGGTCATGGCGACGGCGATGGCAGCAATGGCAAGCAACGCCACCACGCCGGAGACGATGGTGGTCCATACCGCCTGGCGCACGTTCGTCGTCACCCGTTGCTGGGCTGCGGCGACCTCGGCCTCCACGTCATTAAGGTATACGCCGGTGCCCAGCATCCAGTTCCACTTGTCCAGGCCGACGCTATAGGAGAGTTTGGGTTCCTTGTTGCCGGTGGCAGGGTTGTCCCAGCGGTAGCGGTAGAAGTCGCCACCGGCCTTGGCGTCGGCGATGAGCTCGCGTAGCAGGTAGTCACCATCCTCGGTTTGCAGGTCCCACAGACTCTTGCCCTTGAGCTCGGGTTTGGGGCGGGTGACGAGGTTGATGCCGTCGTAGGTATAGACGTAGATGTAGTTGTTGTTGCCGTAGTTGACACTGCGAAGCAGCTCCGCGGCGCGTTGCTTGGCGGCCTCGTCATCGGGCCCCGCGCTCTCGTAGATCGGCTCGATGACGGTGACAGCGGTTTCCACCAGGTCCTTCAGTGCGGTCTTGCGCGAGTCGATGAGGGACTCGCGCAGCTCGGCCACGTCGGCCTCGCCCTGGGCCTGCAGGTTGCGGGCACCTTCGACGATCAACGCCATGGTGACGACTGCCAGCGGCAGCAACGCGACCAGCAGGATGCGACCTTGCAGGGTGAGGTTGCGCAGTAGCGGCATCGGTGTGGCCCCTCTGTCTGATTCTTGTAGTAATCAATCCGTCACCAGTAGGGAGCGGCTGACAGTCCGCGTTCTTGAGAACGACGCGGTAACGTCCCGACGAATGGTTCCGGGCAGGGGCGGGTTCCGTGTGGGCATGTCGCGCTTGCGACCTGAGCAGGCCGCAAGCGGGTACCGATGCGTGATGTGATCGGCGACGAGGTGCAAGCGGAGCCGGAGACTACAGGCTGATGGCGCCGATCCAGCCGAAGATGAGCAGCGGGATGTTGTAGTGGAGGAACGTCGGCACGACCGTATCCCAGATATGGTCGTGCTGGTCGTCCGCATCGAGGCCGGCGGTCGGGCCGAGAGTCGAATCCGAAGCGGGCGAGCCGGCGTCGCCGAGCGCGGCGGCGGTGCCGACCAGGCAGACCGTGGCCAGCGGCGAGAAGCCGAACGCCTGTGCCAGCGGCACGTAGATGGCGGCGATGATCGGGATCGTGGAGAACGACGAGCCGATCCCCAGCGTGATGAACAGCCCCACCGTGAGCATGATCAGGGCCGCGAGCGAGCGGTTGTCGCCGATCAGCTCGACGGAGCTCCGCACCAGGGTCTCGATCTCCCCGGTGGCCTGCATCACCGAGGCGAAGCCCGAGGCGGCGATCATGATGAACCCGATCAACGCCATCATGCGTACGCCGGCGGTGAATACGTCGTCCGCCTCGCGCCAGTGAAAGATCCCCGTTACCGACAGCACCGCGAAACCGAACAGCGCGCCGAGGATCATCGAGTCCGTGTACAGCTGTACCCCCAGGGTGAGTGCGGCTGCCGCGGCGGCCATGACGATGGGCAGTCGGCCGCGGTCGTGCTCATCCGAGGGCGCGTGGGCGGCCTCCACCGTGTCCCGGTCCTCGTAGTCGCGCCGCCCGCGGTAGGTGGCAAACACGGCGGTGATCAGTCCGACCACCATGCCGGCGACGGGGACCAGCATGGCCGTGGGTGCGGTGGCGGCATTCACCGAGAATCCGCTCGCCTCACCAGCCTGGTTGATATTGGCGATGAGTATGTCCTCGAGAAAAATGGCCCCGAAGCCCACGGGAAGCAACATGTATGGCGCGGTGACGCCGAAGGTGAGCACGCAGGCGACCGCGCGCCGGTCGATGCCGATGCGGTTCATGACGTGCAGCAGCGGCGGCACCAGGATCGGGATGAACGCGATATGCACCGGAATGGCGTTCTGCGAGAGGACGCCGGCGCCGAGGAGCGCGGCGAGCAGCGTGTACTTCACGGCGGCTCTCGCGCCGGGACTGTCGCCGCCGTGAAGGCGGCGGATGACGGTGGCGGCCAGAGTCTCGGGAAGACCGGAACGCGACAGGGCGACCGCGAATGCGCCCAGAGTGGCGTAGGCGAGGGCGATCTCGGCGCCGCCGCCGAGGCCGTCGTTGAAGGCGGAGAGAATCTCGGCGATCGGCATGTCGGCCGTGAGTCCGCCGACCAGGGCGGCGGCGACCAGAGCGAAAATCACGGATACACGCGCCAGGCTCAGGCCGACCATCACGACAACGGCGAGGATTACGGCATTCATGGGGGTTGCTGTGTTCTTCAACGGATGTGGGAATCGGCGGGGCGCGCTCGCGCCGTGGCCGGCGAAAGCGCGCTATGATGGCGTGGCGAGCGCGAGTTGTCACGGGCGTTTGTGTGGTAGCGGCGATACTGCTACTCTCTGCGCCTGCTCGTCATCGAGCAGCCCAGCAGTGGCGGAGGCGTCGGTCCCCCCGCGACGATAAGCTGCGAACCCCGTCAGGCCCGGAAGGGAGCAGCGGTAGCAGTGGACTCGGGCGCCGGGGTGTGGCTGGCGTCGCCGCCTCCATCTATTTCTCCCGCCATGACCTTACCGGCAAGGAACCCCTGGCTGGTACGTGCGTTCGTGGGTGCGACGGGGGTGGCCCGTCGCTTCCGTTCATTGCCCCGGCTTACTGAATCGCTGCCCCGAGATCGTGGGGTGGTAGAGCGGCTGAATGGTGTTGCCCGCCGGATCCAGGCAGTAGAAGCTGCGTGCGCCGTCGGCGTGATCGTGCGGTTTGGATGTTGTTTCCACATTTTGGGAGCGTACGTATTCGTACCAGGCGTCCACGTCCTCGCGGCGGTCCACCACGAAGCCGAAATGATCGAGACGCTGGGGTTCGTTCGGCGTGCCGGTCCTGAGGCGCCCCAGCGAGAGATTGTCGTTGCCGAGGGTCAGATAGACGAGATTCTCGTGAGCACGGCGTAGCACGTCCATGCCCAGGACTTGCACGTAGAAGCGCTCGCACTCTTCGAGATTGCGGACCTGCAGGGCGATATGGCGCATGCCGTTGAAACGTGGCGGGCGGTCGCTCATGGTTCCTCCTGTATGGATGGTATTTTTACTAAGTGGAAACTCATCCTATAGAATCGCTGGCGGAACGACCAAATTCCGGCGACGACCCCATGGGAGGAGCCATGTACTGCATACTAATCCGATCACAGGTAATGCCACATGTCAGCGAGCCTGTCGGGCACTCTCTCAAGGCGCGAGGAGCGTGGTGTAGCAAGGCCTACATGAGCGACGAGCAACGCCGCGAGAGTGCCCGACAGGCTCGCCCGAAGGGAGTGCTTGTGCGGCCCGGCCGCGGCGTTGCGCTCACTCGACGTGAGCCTCGCCACGCCTTCGCTCGCGCGCCTAGCAGCCGAACCGCACAAGCGCTCTGACACGTGGCATTACCTGTGATCGGATTAGTAGTCGTGAAGACACAGCTCAAGGAAGGCGTGCGTGAGGCGTTCATGGAGGCGACGCTGGAGAACGCCGCCGCGTCGGTGCGCGAGGAGCCGGGCTGCCACGTGTTCGACGTGCTCGAAGACCGCGATACACCGGGTCTGGTTTACCTCTACGAGATCTACGACAGTCCCGAGGCGCTCGCCTTGCACAAGGAAACCGAGCATTACAGGAACAGCCGCGCCATCGTGAACGAGCTCATCGCCGAGCAGTCGGTAATCAAGGCCGACGTCACCGCCGTGAACCCGGTGCGCTGACCACCCCGCTACCCGCCGCAGTGCCGAGGTGACCGCCGTGGGCGGCCGTTTAGCATGGCAAAGTTCGGCGAAACGTTAGTACAATCCGGCGACGCTCCCCGAAGCCGCCGGATTCCGAATGGCCTATCAGGTTCTCGCCCGCAAGTATCGGCCGCGCACGTTCGCGGAAATGGCCGGACAGGCGCACGTACTGCGCGCGCTTGCCAATGGCATCGCCAATGAACGCCTCCATCATGCCTACCTGTTCACCGGCACCCGCGGCGTGGGCAAGACCACCATCGCCCGGATTTTCACCAAGTGCCTGAATTGTGAAGGCAAGGGCGTTACCCCGGAGCCCTGCGGCGAGTGCGAGGCCTGCCGCGAGATCGATCAGGGCCGCTTCGTCGACCTCATCGAGGTGGACGCGGCCTCGCGCACCGGTGTGGACGATACCCGCGAGCTGCTGGACAACGTCCAGTACACACCCACCCGCGGGCGCTACAAGATCTACCTCATCGACGAGGTTCACATGTTCTCGCGGCACAGCTTCAATGCGTTGCTGAAGACGCTGGAGGAGCCGCCGCCCCATGTGAAGTTCCTGCTCGCGACCACCGATCCGCAGAAGCTGCCGGTGACGATTCTCTCGCGTTGCCTGCAGTTCAACCTCAAGCATCTGCCGGCGAGCCTGATCCGCGATCATCTCACCGCTATCCTGGATAGAGAGGGTATCGACGCGGAAGTGACGGCGGTGGAACGGCTCGCTCGTGCTGCCGACGGGAGCATGCGCGATGCGTTGAGTCTCATGGACCAGGCACTCGGTTTCGGCGGCGGATCGCTCGCGGATGACGATGTCCGGGCCATGCTCGGCAGCCTGGACGGCGAGTTCGTGCTGGCGTTGCTGGAGGCCCTGGCCGACGAGGATGCTGCCGCGCTTCTGGAGATCGTCGGTCGGATGGCCGAACGGGCACCGGATTTCGGCGATGCCATGGCCGAAATGCTGGCCGCATTGCACCGGCTGACTGTTATTCAACTGGCGCCGGCTTCCGTCGATGACGGTGATCCGGAGCGGGAACGTTTCGCCGCGCTTGCCGAGCGGCTTACGCCCGAAGACGTTCAGCTCTTCTACCAGATAGCGCTCCACGGTCGCCGCGATCTGCCACTGGCGCCGGATGCGCGTACCGGTTTCGAAATGGCGGTACTGCGCATGCTGGCGTTCCGGCCTGCGGCATCAGTGTCGGCGGGGGGAGCGGCGGGGGCCCCCGCGTCGTCAACGCCAAGCAAGCGCACGCCGACCGGGCCACCGTCGCCGCCATCCGCGGCGCCGCGGCCGCAAACGCGCGCGCCGTCATCGGCAACGGAGTCCGCCGGTGTCGGTTCCGGAACAGCGCCACTCGAGGAGCGTCCCGCGGACGCATCGCCGCCCCCCGAGCTGCCACCGGCAGAACCGGAGGAGAGGGCGAGCGACGCGGACGGCGTGACGCCTACCGGGGCGAGGCGACCGGCGAGTGCCGGAGACGGGGCGGTGGATTGGCCCCAGGTGGTTTCCCAATTGCGAGTCGGGGGTATGGCGCGAGCGCTGGCGCAGCACTGTGATTGGGGAGGCCGCGATGGTGACCGGGTGATTCTCTGCATCGAAGAGGGGCATCGCCACCTGGTCAACGACACCATGCGTGATCGCCTTGCCAAGGCGGTGAGCGACTATTTCGGCGAAGCCTTGCGCCTGGACATCCAGTTGGGCGAAGTCCACGGTGAAACGCCGGCCCAGGCGCACCAGCGGGAAGCCGAGGCGCAGCAGCAGGCGGCTGAGCGCAGCATCGAAAGCGACCCCAACGTGGCCGCTTTCAGGGAAACCTTCGGCGCGGAGGTCGTGCACGAGAGTGTACGGCCGCTGGACTGAACGACACGGCCGCGCAGCGGCCCGAGCAAACCGGAGAGACGATCATGAAAGGTGGCATCGGCAACATGATGAAGCAGGCCCAGCAGATGCAGGAGAAACTGCAGAAGGCCCAGGAAGAGCTTCAGAACATGGAGATTACCGGTGAAGCCGGCGGTGGCATGGTGTCGGTGGTAATGACCGGGCGCCACGAGGTCCGGCGCGTGGCTATCGACGAGAGCGTCTACGACGATCGCGAGATGGTCGAGGACCTCGTGGCCGCCGCCTTCAACGATGCGGCGCAGAAGCTCGAGCGGGTGAGCAAGGAGAAGATGGAAGGCATGACTCAGGGCATGGGTCTGCCGCCGGGGCTCAATCTGCCGTTCTGAGGGCGCCGATGAGTTTTTCACCGCTGGTTTCGGAGCTCATGGAGGCTCTGCGCTGCCTGCCCGGGGTGGGGCGTAAATCCGCCCAGCGCATGACGCTGCATCTGCTCCAGCGCGATCGCGATGGCGCCCGGCGTCTCGCCCGCGCCATCGAGGCGGCGGCCGAGCGTGTCGGCGAGTGCCGCGAATGCCGCATCCTCACCGAGGAGTCGGTCTGCGGCATCTGCGCGAGCGGCCGCCGTGATCGCGGTGTGTTGTGCATCGTCGAGAATCCGTCGGACGTGTACGCCCTGGACGAGGCGACGGATTACGGCGGCGTTTACTTCGTGCTCAAGGGGCTGCTGTCGCCCCTGGATGGTATCGGGCCGGCGGAGCTGGGGCTCGATGCGCTGGAGCAGCGTTTCGCCGCAGGCGAGGTGCGCGAGATCATCCTGGCGGTGAACCCGACCGTCGAGGGCGAAGCGACGGCACAGTACGTCGCCGAGATGGCCGGCGAGCACGGCATCGCCGTGAGCCGTATCGCTCACGGCGTGCCGCTGGGCGGCGAGCTGGAATACGTCGACGCTGGTACCCTTTCCCACGCGTTCGCGGGCCGGCAGTCCTATCGGTAGCGGGTGTCCGTGCGTTCCGTCCTTGATCCAGGCCGCCTCGGCGAGAAAAGCGTAGCGAGCACGAATACGGATGCGCGAATGCTACGAAGCGAATGTGGCGGCAGCACCGTTACGACAGTAGCGACCACTCCGATTATAGTGCTGGCCCAATGTGTCATCGCGTTCCCCCTCTCGCAGTGTCGTGGAGGGGGATAGGCTATTGGGGCATGCGGTATGCCGGGGGTGAGGAAAATGGCGGTTTTCTGCGTTTTTCTCGGTTTCTTTGTGTTTCTTCTCTGGACCGGATCCCCTGACTTATGAGGCCTCGGCGAGCAGTGTCTGCAGGCTGTGGTAGCGCTCCGGGGGGATTTCCCCGCGCTCCAGTGCTCCTGCGACAGCGCAGCCGGGTTCGCCATTGTGGCGGCAGTCGTTGAACCGGCAGGCATGGCGGTGGCGTTCCACCTCGGGGAAGGCGCGCATTACCGCGCTGCGGGGGAGGTGATCCAGGCGCAGCGTGCGCACGCCCGGTGAGTCGATGATGTGGCCGCCGTGCGGTAGGTGGAACAGGGTCGTGGCCGTCGTGGTGTGGCGCCCTTGGCCGCTTGTCGCGGACAGCGCGCCGATACGCAAGTCGAGCTCGGGTACCAGGGCGTTGACCAGTGACGACTTGCCCACCCCCGAGTGTCCGACGAAGATGGCCGTGCGCGCTTGCAGGTGCTCGCTCAGATCGTCCAGGCCGTCGCTGTCGCGTGCGCTCGCGAACACGAGCGGCTGCGCGAGCTCCTCGCGGTAGAAGGCGAGAGTGTGTTCCAGGCGCTCGCGGCCCGTTTCGTCGAGACGATCCGCCTTGTTCACGAGCAGCACGGTGGCGAGGCCCACGTGCCCGGCGAGGGCCAGATAGCGGTCGATGAGGGTCGTGTCCGCCCCGGGTGGCTCGGCGACGACCATTATCATGACGTCCACGTTCGCCGCCAGTGGTCGCGGCCTGCCACGGAAATCCCCGCGCTCGATGAGAGTCGTGCGTGGCTCGACGCGCTCGATGACGCCGCCGGCGTCACCCGTCGGACGCCAGGACACCACGTCACCGCAGACCGGGCGTTCGCCGCCGCGTCGCCGCATCAGACAGGCCGTCAGCCCGCCGTCGCCGGTCTCCACGATCACCTCGCGACCGTAGCTCACGACGACCCGGCCCTGGATGGGGTCAGGCAAGGCGGCGCCGGCCCAAGGTTCGTTGGTGGTGTCGGCCGGCGGCGATGCGTACCGGCATTGCGCGTATCGTCGCTATGATCTTCGCTTCCCTCACGTATGTCGCCGCGCGACAGCAGGTCAGGATAGCGTTTGCTAGAATGCCGCTCAATTCCAATGGACCCATCCCGCCACGAGAGGCAAGGCATGCCGCTATCCGCCGACAACCTGATCTGGATCGACCTGGAGATGACCGGGCTCGACACGGACCGGGATCAGGTGATCGAGATCGCCACCATCGTTACCGACAAGTATCTCAACATTCTCGCCGAAGGCCCCGTGTTCGCCATTCATCAGCGCGACGAGCTGCTCAATGCGATGGATGAGTGGAACACCAAGCAGCATGGCAACTCGGGGCTGATCGATCGCGTGCGTCAGAGCCGGGTCGACGAGGCGGAGGCAGAGCGCCGTACCCTGGACTTCCTGCGTCAATGGGTGCCGCCGCGTTCCTCGCCCATGTGCGGCAACAGCATTTGTCAGGACCGGCGTTTTCTCCATCGTTGCATGCCGGAGCTCGAACAGTATTTCCACTACCGCAATCTGGACGTGAGCTCACTGAAGGAGCTCGCGAAACGCTGGGCGCCGGAGATTCTGCGGGGGTTCTCCAAGCGCAGTACTCACCTGGCGCTGGACGATATCCGCGATTCCATCGCGGAGCTGCGCTACTATCGCGAACATCTGCTACGGGTGCCGCTGCCAGGGGAGTGAATGCGTCGGCAATGGCGTTGCCCATGCGGGCATCCCGGCGTATGCACTGATCCGGAAAAAAACGAAGCCCGGGCGTCCGGGCTTCGTTTCGTGTTGCTTCGATAGCGGGGCTCGCCTCAGGCGGCCTGCCCCTTCTGCGCCAGCTCGCGGAGCACGTAGTGAAGGATGCCGCCGTTGCGGTAGTAGTCCCACTCGGTCGGGGTGTCGATACGCACCACGGCTTCGAACTCCGTGGTCTTGCCGTCGTCCGCCTTCGCGGTGACTTTGACTGCGGACGGCTCGCCGTCGAGCCCGCCGATCTCGAAGACCTCCTCGCCGGTAAGCCCCAGGCTGTCGGCGCTCTCACCCTCCTTGAATTGCAGCGGCAGCACACCGAAACCGACCAGGTTGGAGCGGTGGATGCGCTCGTAGCTCTGGGCGATCACCGCGTGCACGCCGAGCAGGCGGGTGCCCTTGGCGGCCCAGTCACGGCTGGAGCCGGTGCCGTACTCCTTGCCGGCGATGACCATGAGCGGGGTCTGTGCCTCCTTGTAGCGCATCGCCGCATCGTAGATGCTGGTGCGTTCGCCGCTCGGGAAGTGCGTCGTCCAGCTGCCCTCGGTGCCGGGGGCGAGCAGGTTTTTCAGCCGTACGTTGGCGAACGTGCCCCGCATCATCACCTCGTGGTTGCCGCGGCGGGAGCCGTAGCTATTGAAGTCCGTCGGCTGTACGCCCTGCTCCTGGAGGTAACGGCCCGCCGGGCTGTCCGGCTTGATCGCACCGGCCGGCGAGATGTGGTCGGTGGTGATGGAGTCACCCACCTTCACCAGGCAGCGAGCGCCGCTGATCGCCGCCACGCCCTCGGGCTCCAATCCCATGCCTTCGAAGTACGGCGGGTTCTTCACGTAGGTGGAATCGGGCCACTCGTAGATCTCGCCCTCCGGCACCGGTAGCTTGCGCCAGGTTTCGGAGCCGGCAAAGACGTCCTCGTAGCTACTGCGGAACATCTGCCGCGAGATCTTCTCGCCCACCAGCTCGGCGATTTCCTGCTGGCTCGGCCAGATATCCTTGAGGTAGACGTCGTTGCCGTTGCTGTCCTGGCCGAGGGGCTCATTGTAGAGGTCCTTGGCCATGGAACCTGCAAGCGCGTAGGCGACCACCAGCGGCGGCGACGCCAGGTAGTTGGTACGCACGTCCTGGTGGATGCGGCCTTCGAAGTTGCGGTTGCCGGAGAGCACGGAGGAGACGATCAGGTCGCCCTCGCGGATGGCCTCACTGATGGCGTCCGGCAGCGGACCGGAGTTGCCGATGCATGTTGTGCAACCGAAGCCCACCAAGTCGAAGCCGAGTGCCTGCAGGTGCGGCATCAGTCCGGCGTCCTCCAGGTACGCTGGCACCACCTGGGAGCCGGGGGCGAGGGAAGTTTTCACCCAGGGCTTGGTCTTGAGCCCGAGCTCGTGGGCTTTCTTCGCGACCAGCCCCGCGGCTACCAGCACAGCCGGGTTGGACGTGTTGGTGCAGGAGGTTATCGCGGCGATTACCACGTCACCGTGGTTGAGCCAGTGCTTCTCGCCGTCGAGCTCCACCTCGACCGCACCGCGCTCGTGCCAGTTCTCGGCACCGGCGGCGGCCTGACCGCCTTCGCCCTCGAAGCGTTCCTCGTCGGTGTTGTGGGGCAGAGCGCCACGCAGATCGAGCTCGTGCTCCAGCATGTCCAGGAAGGCCGGCTTGGCGTTGGTGACCGCAATGCGGTCCTGGGGCCGCTTGGGACCGGCGATGCTCGGCACCACCTCGCCCAGGTCGAGCTCCAGGGTATCGGTGTACTCTGCCTCGCGGGCGCCGGTCTCGCGCCACATCCCCTGAGCCTTCGCATAAGCTTCCACCAGCGCCAGGGTCTCCTCGTCGCGGCCGGAGAGCTCCATGTAGCGCAGGGTCTCGGCGTCGATGGGGAAGATGCCGCAGGTGGCACCGTACTCCGGCGCCATATTGGCGATGGTGGCGCGGTCGGCGAGGGGAAGGTTGTCCAGGCCGTCGCCGTAGAATTCGACGAACTTGCCCACCACGCCCTTCTGGCGAAGCATCTGCGTGACGGTGAGCACCAGGTCCGTGGCGGTGGCGCCCTCCGGCAGCTTGCCGTTCAGCTTGAAACCGACGACCTGGGGCACGAGCATCGTGATGGGCTGGCCGAGCATCGCCGCCTCGGCTTCGATGCCGCCCACGCCCCAGCCCAGTACGCCGAGGCCGTTGATCATCGTGGTATGGGAGTCGGTGCCCACCAGGGTGTCAGGGTAGGCCTGGGTCCGGCCGTCGAGCTCCTTGGTCATCACGCCCTTGGCGAGGTACTCCAGGTTCACCTGGTGGACGATGCCCGTGCCCGGCGGCACGACACGGAAGTTCGAAAACGCCTTCTGGCCCCAGCGCAGGAACTTGTAACGTTCCTCGTTGCGCTTGAACTCGATCTTGGTGTTGAGATCGAGGGAATCCGGCTTGCCGTAATGGTCCACCATCACGGAGTGGTCGATCACCAGGTCTGCCGGCTCCAGCGGGTTGATCAGGTTCGGGTCGCCTCCGAGCGTCTGCATGGCGTCGCGCATGGCAGCGAGGTCGACGACGGCCGGCACGCCGGTGAAGTCCTGCAGCACGACCCGGGCGGGGGTGAACGCGATCTGATCCGAGGGCTCGGCCTTGGGGTTCCAGGCAAGCAGCGACTTCACGTGCTCGGCGGTGACGTTCTGCCCGTCCTCCTTGCGCAGGAGGTTCTCCAGCAGGACCTTCAGCGAGTAGGGGAGGCGGTCGACGTCGTGCTCGCCCTTGAGGGCGTCCAGGCGATAGATCTCGTAGGAGCGATCGCCGACCTCCAGCGTGGATTTGGCATTGAAGCTGTTGCTCATTGTACCTCCCGATGCATTTGCGGGCAGTTGGGCCTTGGGCCCCGGTTACCGTCGCCATGCCGGAACCGGGCGCCGGCGTACTGCTTGTTGGTTTGCGGCCCGCAGTGCTCGCAGGTGCTTCGCGCGCGGGCCTGTCGTGCCGTCGTCCCCGGCCGGGTGGCCGCCGCCGTGCCCGGCCGGTTCGCCTGATTCCGGCCTTGCCTGGCGGCCGGGTCGGTCCCGGCAGCGGCCACGGCTGGGGACGTGATGCCGTGGCCTACCCTAAAGCGCAGCCTATGATACACGAGGAAAGTATTGGTGTGGCAGTGCATCAGGCCGATCGTCGCCATTGAAGACGTGTACTGATCCCCGGCGTGCCGGTGGGCGCCCGACAGTATAGGCGCCCGGCTGACGTGGGTGGCGGGATGGCGGGCGACGCCGCTGGGGTCAGGTCGTGGCGAGTTGCTCGCGGGCGCTGGTGAGCAGCTGCTGGCGCCCCAGCAGCAGCCTCATGCGGCCCCCGCCGGCCTGGCGCCACAGCGCGGCGGCGCGCAGGGCGCAGAGCAGCAGCGCACGAATGGTGGCGGCATTACGTTCGTCTTCGAGGTAGGCGCGCTCCCCCTGGACGATGATCCGCGGGCGGACCTTGCTCACTGTTTCGGTGTAGAGATCGCCGAGGTTGCGGATCACGTTGTCATGGGCGGGCGAGCCGAAATACTCCGCCTGCTCGGCGGCGGTGCGCAGGCCGGAGACGAGGCGGCGGAAAAGCGCCTGGTCGCGGTTGAGACGCCGCTCCAGGTGAAGAATATTCACCAGATAACGCGTGTAGGTCGCTTCCCGGGGGTCGCTGAGGTGGTCCACCAGCAGGCGCAGCCCGGGGTGCAGCGATTCGCGGCCCCCGAAGAGGCTGGCTATGTCATCGTCGAGTGTGCCGAGCAGTGCATTCAGGCATGGCAGCATCCGGCGCCTGTCGCCGTGGCCGTGTGTGGCAATCGCGCGCACCTGTTCCAGGGCCTGGAGTACGCCGGCGAGAGCGAGCGCCTGGTCACGATCATGCGACGCCACGGGCGACTCCCTGCGGCGCTTCGGCGAGCCGCTCGCGAATGACGCCGCCGCCGAGGCAGCGCGCGCCGTCGTAGAACACCACGGACTGCCCCGGTGCCACCGCGCGCTGGGGGACGTCGAAGCCTACCAGGACCTCATCGCCGTGTGGCTGCAGCGTGCACGCCTGGTCCGGCTGACGGTAGCGGGTCTTGGCGGTGCAGCGCAGCGGTCCGTTCGGCCCCCGGCCGTCGACCCACGAGAGCGTCGTGGCGATCAGGCCCTCGCTCATGAGCCGGGGATGGTCATGGCCCTGGGCGACCATCAGGCGGTTGGCATCGATGTCCTTGTCCACCACGTACCAGGCTCCCTCGCCGTGGCCGGCCAGGCCACCGAGGTCGAGACCGCGGCGCTGGCCGATGGTGTAGAAGGCGAGCCCCGAGTGTCTGCCCACCACGACCCCTTCGGGGGTCACCATATCGCCCGGGTCACTCGCGATGTAGCGCGAGAGAAAGGCACGGAAATCGCGTTCGCCGATGAAGCAGATGCCGGTGCTGTCCTTTTTGTCGAAGTTGTCGAATCCCGCCGCTTCGGCCTGATCCCGCACCTGTGATTTTTCCAGTTCCGCGAGGGGGAAGCAGGCGCGCTCGAGGTGGCGCTGCCCGAGCGTGTACAGAAAGTAGGTCTGATCCTTGTTGGCATCCGCGCCCCGCATCAGGGTCAGGCGGCCATCGCGTTTGCCGATGCCGGCATAGTGGCCGGTGGCGACGCGGTCGGCGCCCAGACGCAGCGCGTGGTCCAGGAAGGCGCGGAACTTGATGCGCTGGTTGCAGAGGATGTCCGGATTGGGGGTGCGCCCGGCGCGGTATTCCTGCAGGCAGTGCTCGAAGACCTCCGCGCGGTATTCCGCGGCGAAATTGGCCTGATGCAGCGGAATGCCCAGCGTCTCGCACACCTGCTTGGCGTCGTCCAGATCGTCGGCCGCGGTGCAATGGGTGTCGGTGTCGTCGTCTTCCCAGTTCTTCATGAAAAGACCCTCGACCCGGTGCCCCTGATCCAGCAGGCGCAGGGCCGCAACGGCGGAATCGACACCGCCCGATAGGCCAACGATGATTCGCTCGGCAGTCACTGTCCCACGCTTACCGCTCGTCGAGTTCAGGTGCAGGAGGATAACACGCGCTCAGTCCACCTCGCGCAGCAACGCCAGGGGATAGTCGTGGCCGGCCAGGAAGTCGTCCACCGAGCGCAGAACCATCGGGCTGCGCAGGCGTTCGCCGGCGCTCAGGATCTCGTCACGGGTGAGCCATATCGTGCGCTGGATCTCCGCATCGAGGGCACGTCCGGGGTGGGTTCGCACCGTGCGGGCGGCAAAGGTGGTGCGCAGGAACGTGGTCCCCTTGTGGGGGTGGCGCCAGCGGTAGATGCCGACGATCCCGGTGGGCTCGATGTCGACGGCGGCTTCTTCCAGTGCTTCACGGCGCACGGCCTGTATCAGGCTTTCACCGGGTTCGAGATGACCGGCGGGCTGATTGAGCCGCAGCGCGCCGTCGATGACCTCCTCGACCAGGAGAAAGCGCTCGCCGTCGGTGATCACCGCGGCGACGGTTACGTGGGGTTTCCATTGCTCGGCATCTGTAGGCATGTCCCGGGCGCTCCGCGTTGGACCTGTCAGCTGTCCGGGTAGGGTCGTGCGTCGCGCACGCGCGATCAACCGAGGCGTTCGGTTGCCGCGCTGGACTCAATGCCGGTGCGGACGCTAGCGCCCTGATTCAGGACACTAGTCATTGTGTGGCGGTCCACCCTCGTCATCGGCGGCGATGAAGACGTTCTCGCTCACCGGCGTGGCAGGGTGGGGGCGCTCGCCGGCCTCGGGCTCGAAGAAGTCGGGCTTCATCAGTTCGATGAAGCGCTTGGCCTGCGCCGAGAGGAACTTGCCGCGGCGGGTCATGACGCCGTAGGTGCGGCGTGGAAAAAGGTCCGGCAGAGAGCGGACCGCGATCTGCTCGGCGCCGGTGAGGCAGATGTTACTCGCGATCGCGATGCCGAAGCCGAGCTCCACGTATCGCTTGATGATTTCCCAGCCGCCGACCTCGAGACGTACCTTGTAGGGAACGCTATGCTGCTGGAATACGAGGTTGATCAGCCGCCATGTCGTTAGCTGGCGCGGCGGGACGATGAGCTCGCCGTTGGCGAGATCCTCGAGGCTGATGATGTCCTTCTTCGCTAGCGGATGGTCCAACGGCGTGATCAGCGACAGGCCGTACGAGTAGACCGCGCGATAGTTGATATCGTCGGGCAGGTCGAGCATGGAGCCCACGGCGAAATCGACCTCGTCCTGGCGGATGGCCTGGCAGAGCTCGCGCCCCTGGAGATTGTGGAGCTTCACGTGGACGCCGGGGTACTGCGCCATGAACGCTCGTATCAGGTCGGGCAGGATGTAGAGCGTCGTGGACTCGCCGGCGGCGATGTCGAGTCTGCCCGCATGCAGGCTCTGGCTGCGCGCCGCAAACTGCTCGGGCAGCGCGTCGACGCCTTCGACCAGCGGCTGCGCCAGCTCGTAGAGCGTCTCGCCGTCCGGTGTAAGACGGATACGCGGTCCCCGCCGTTCGAACAGGGTGATCCCGAGTTCGCGTTCCAGCGCCTGGATCTGCAGCGACACCGAGGGCTGGCTGAGGAACAGCCGTTCCGCGGCTTTGGAAATACTGCCCGACTGGGCCGCGAAGCAGAATGCGCGCAGCTGCTTGATTCGATTGTGCTTGTAGTAGATGCGGCCGACTCGGTCCGGGCTCTCAGCCACGATAATACCTCACCCGGGTCAATAATAAGATTTTCCAATATTGAATATTGCCGAAATAGGGTTGTCAAATGTTGCGACGCGGCATTATGCTCCGAGGTAAGCCGTGCCGGTCGTGGGGCTAATTCGGACCGCACGGCACACCGTGACCCTGCAAAGGGCTTGAGGCGTGGTGCTTGGGTATCCGCCGATAATGCAGGGCGCGGTGAAGGCCGCCGATCGGGATCCGGTCGGGGGCAGGGCCGTCCGCCACTGCGAGCCCGGGGCGAAGCCGCTCCCGGGCGGGCAGCCATGGAAGTGCTGCCCGGTGGGCCGGAGAGGGTCGGTTAACCGCCGACCCCTCGTATCGACTCGCGGTGGCCGTATGGGAAAGACGACCTGAAACACCGCGGAGCCCGAGGGCTCCGATACAGGGGAGGCGACAACCAATGACTGATCGACAGACCGCGATCCGTGAGATCGAGCGTGACTGGGCCGAGAATCCGCGCTGGAAGGGCGTGACGCGTCCTTACGGCGCTGAGGAAGTGGTTCGTCTGAGCGGTTCCGTGAAAATCGACTACACCCTCGCACGGCTCGGTGCCGAGAAGCTCTGGCGACTGATCCACGAGGAGGACGATTACGTCAACGCGCTCGGCGCGCTCACCGGCAACCAGGCCATGCAGCAGGTCAAGGCCGGGCTCAAGGCGATCTATCTTTCCGGCTGGCAGGTGGCCGCCGATGCGAATATGGGGCTGACCATGTACCCGGATCAGTCCCTCTATCCGGTGAACTCGGTGCCGGCGGTGGTCGAGCGCATCAACAATGCGCTGCTGCGCGCCGACGAGATCCACACCGCCGAGGGGGACGACAGCGTCGACTGGCTCGCGCCCATCGTGGCGGACGCCGAGGCGGGTTTCGGCGGCGTGCTCAACGCGTTCGAGCTGATGAAGGCGATGATCCGTGCCGGTGCCGCCGGCGTGCATTTCGAGGACCAGCTCGCTGCGGTGAAGAAGTGCGGCCATATGGGCGGCAAGGTGCTGGTGCCGACGCAGGAGGCGGAGCAGAAGCTCATCGCCGCGCGTCTCGCCGCCGACACCATGGGCACGTCGACGCTGGTGGTGGCGCGCACCGACGCGCTCGCCGCGGATCTGCTGACCACGGACGCGGACGAGCGGGATGCGCCGTTCATCACCGGTGAACGCACCGCCGAGGGCTTCTATCGCACCCGTGCCGGTGAGGAGCAGGCGATTGCCCGGGGTCTGGCGTACGCGCCGTATGCCGACCTGCTTTGGTGCGAGACGGGCACGCCCGACCTGGCATTCGCCAAACGCTTCGCCGAGGCGATCCGCAAGGAGTACCCGGACCAGCTGCTGGCGTACAACTGCTCGCCGTCGTTCAACTGGCGCGGCAAGCTCGACGAGGCGACCATCGCCAAGTTCCAGAACGAGCTCTCGGCGATGGGCTACAAGTTCCAGTTCATCACCCTGGCCGGCTTCCACAGCCTCAACCACTCCATGTTCCAGCTCGCCAAGGGCTACAAGGCGCGGCAGATGTCGGCCTACTCGGAGCTGCAGCAGGAGGAGTTCGCCGCGGAGGTGGACGGCTACACGGCCACGCGCCATCAGCGCGAGGTGGGCGCCGGTTACTTCGACCAGGTGACCCAGGTGATCCAGGGTGGGCAGTCGTCGGTGACCGCGATGACCGGTTCCACCGAGGAAGAGCAGTTCCAGACAGCTGCCAAGTAGTCACTCCCGCTCAGTCAGAGCGCGACCGCAAGAAGCCCGGCGTCGACAGGCGCCGGGCTTTCGTTTTGTGAGCGGCGGGTTGCAGGTGGCAAGTTGAAAGTAATGCGTCGGCAGGCGCGGGGGCCGGATGCTTGGTTTCCGTTTCCGGGGCTCGAGTTGCGCGGCGGACGCGGCTCTGCCGTAATCGCTGCCGCCCCGAACGTCGCTCCCCCCGGGCCGGAAACCCAGTCCCGGACTCCGGCACCTCCAACTTGCCGCTTGCCGCTTGCCGCTTGCCGCTTTCCACTTTTCATTCCCGGTCATGGATTGGGCAAAGTACCAAACGGCCGTTGGTTCCTGGCCTGGGACCTTTTAAAATCTCCTTCAGAGGCCCATATCTCCTGCCGGCAAGTTACGGTTTATCATCCATGAGTGACGAGAAGGACCCCCGCAAGGAAGGGGACGTTTCTGTCGAGAAGGCGCGCCCGAAGCTCAAGCGGCCGCCGCTGTTTCGCGTGGTGCTGCTCAACGACGACTACACGCCGATGGAGTTCGTCGTCGAAGTGTTGCAGCGTTTCTTCCAGATGGACCGCAGTCAGGCCACACAGGTTATGCTGCATGTGCATACGCGCGGGAAAGGCGTGTGCGGTGTCTACAGTCGGGACGTGGCAGAAACGAAAGTCGATCAGGTCAACGACTATGCCCGTGAGAACGAGCATCCGTTGATGTGCGCCATGGAGCCGGCGTGATCGGAACCGGGAGCGCATTGCCCGGTCCAATCATGCGACGGGGCGGCGCGCGTATTCGACGACCTCACTTCCTTACGGCGGGGCAACCGGGTGAAGGCGCATGTTGAGCAAAGAGCTTGAATTTACTTTGAACCTCGCCTTCAAGGAGGCGAGGGACAAGCGCCACGAGTTTCTGACCGTGGAGCACCTGCTGTTGGCGTTGACGGACAATCCGGCGGCGCTGGAGGTGCTGCGCGCCTGCGGAGCGGATCTGGACCAGCTGCGCGAAGAGCTCGAGGCATTCCTTGACGAGACCACACCGCTACTGCCACCGAATGACACGCGCGAGACCCAGCCGACCCTGGGTTTTCAGCGGGTGCTGCAGCGGGCGATTCTGCACGTGCAGTCCTCCGGCCGTAACGAGGTCACGGGGGCGAACGTGCTGGTGGCGATCTTCAGCGAGCAGGAGTCGCAGGCGGTCTACTTCCTGCACAAGCAGAACATCTCGCGCCTGGACGCGGTGAACTTCATCTCCCACGGCATCTCCAAGGTGCCGGGTGAAGGCGAGGGCAACGAGCCCGACCCCTCCCAGGAGGACGATGAGGATGTGCCCCAGGAGGGGGCCCAGAAGACACCGCTGGAGAACTTCGCGACCGATCTCAACGCGCGCGCCTCCCGTGGCCGGATAGACCCGTTGATCGGCCGGCGCCACGAGGTCGAGCGTACCATTCAGGTGCTATGCCGGCGCCGCAAGAACAACCCGCTCTACGTGGGTGAGGCCGGCGTGGGCAAGACGGCCATCGCCGAAGGCCTGGCGCGGCTGATCGTCGAAGGCGACGTGCCGGACGTGCTCAAGGATGCGCGCATCTACGCCCTGGACCTCGGCGCGCTGGTGGCGGGTACCAAGTACCGCGGTGATTTCGAGAAACGTCTGAAGGGATTGCTCGCCCAGCTCAAGAAGGAGCGTCACGCGATCCTGTTCATCGACGAAATCCACACCATCATCGGTGCCGGTGCCGCCTCCGGCGGGGTGATGGACGCGTCGAATCTGATCAAGCCCATGCTCGCCAGCGGTGAGCTCAAGTGCATCGGTTCGACGACCTATCAGGAGTACCGCAGCGTCTTCGAAAAGGACCGCGCGCTGGCGCGGCGGTTCCAGAAAGTCGACGTGTCCGAGCCCACCGTCGCCGAGACGGTGCAGATACTGCGTGGCCTGAAGGAGCGATTCGAGAACCATCACGGGGTGAAGTACACGCAACCGGCACTGGAGGCGGCGGCCGAGCTCTCGGCACGGTACATCACCGATCGGCGGCTGCCGGACAAGGCCATCGACGTGATCGATGAGGCCGGCGCGAATCTGCGTCTGTTGCCGCCGTCGCGACGCAAGAAGACCGTGGGCTCCGGCGACGTGGAAATGATCATCGCCAAAATGGCGCGAATTCCCCCGAAGCGGGTGTCGAATTCGGACATGCGAGTGCTCGAGCAACTCGAGCGTGACCTCAAGCGCCATATCTACGGTCAGGACGAGGCGATCAACACGCTTGCGGCAACCATCAAGATGTCCCGTGCGGGGCTGCGCGATACCGGCAAACCGGTGGGCAGTTTCCTCTTCGCCGGCCCCACCGGCGTGGGCAAGACCGAGGTTACCCGCCAGCTCGCTGAGCAGATGGGCATCAACCTCATCCGCTTTGACATGTCCGAGTACATGGAGCGGCACACGGTCTCGCGGCTGATCGGCGCGCCGCCCGGCTATGTGGGCTTCGATCAGGGCGGGCTGCTCACAGAGGAGGTGATCAAGCATCCGCATTCGGTGTTGCTGCTCGACGAGATCGAGAAGGCGCATCCGGACGTGTTCAACCTGCTGCTGCAGGTCATGGATCACGGCACGCTCACCGACAACAACGGCCGGCATGCCGATTTCCGTAATGTGATCCTGGTGATGACCACGAACGCGGGCGCGGAGGAGCAGAGTCGGCGGTCCATCGGTTTCATGCCTCAGGATCACGTCGCCGATGGTACCGAAGCGATTCGCCGGACGTTTACGCCGGAGTTCCGTAACCGCCTGGATGCGACCATCCTGTTCAACCCGCTGGCAGCCGACGTGGTCGAACAGGTGGCCGAGAAGTTCGTCCGCGAGCTACGCCATCAGCTCGCAGAAAAGAAGGTCACCATCCAGGTCAGCGAGACAGGACGCCGGTGGCTGGCGACCCACGGCTATGACCCGCAAATGGGGGCCCGCCCGATGGCGCGCCTCATCCAGGATCGTATCAAGCGACCGTTGGCTGACGAGCTGCTGTTCGGGCGCCTTGCCCATGGCGGGCACGTACTGGTGGACGCGGACGAGGGCACTGACGAGCTTCGCTTCGAGATCAGCGAAGCCGACGTGGTCGAGTGAACGCACAGGAACGTCACCGGCCGGGGCTTCGCCCCGGCCCGCGGTGCGTCCGGTTACCGGACAGCGGCCCGGGTCACCGCGCGCGGTAGACGATACGGCCCTTGTTCAGGTCGTACGGGGTGAGCTCGACGGTGACCTTGTCACCGCGAAGAATCCGGATGTAGTGCTTGCGCATCTTGCCGGAGATGTGTGCGGTCACCTGGTGGCCGTTTTCCAGCTCGACGCGGAACATGGTGTTGGGCATCACGTCGATGACCGTGCCCTGCATCCGGATGTTGTCTTCCTTCGCCATTCAGCCTCTACTCTTGTTGCTCGAAATCCGGGATTTGCCGGCCGGGGTTCGATCGTCCCGCCCGAATCTTGTGTTCAAGGTGTCAATTTTAACTAACCCGGGACTGCGCCTCCAACGTTACTCGTACTGATGAGGCGGATCCTTCGGGCTGTCCACGACGGTCCACTGGTTGTCCGGAGTGAACACCTCGTGGGGTGTGAACTCTGCCTTGTAGCGCATGCTCGCACACTCCGCAATCCAATAACCGAGATAAAGCCAATTTCGTCCGAGCGCCCGGGCGAGCTCGATCTGGGCGAGAATCGCGAGTGTGCCGAGACCGCGGTCCTGTGCCCGAGGTTCGAAGAACGTGTATACCGCCGAGAGGGCAGTGGGCGTGCGGTCGGTGACCGCCACCGCCAGGAGCTCGCCGTCCAGGCGGAACTCGAGCAGCTCGGTGTCGCACCAGTCGGCGAACAGAAACCGGCGATACTCGTCGGCAGTGGTCCCGTCCATGCCGCCATGCGGGTGACGCGCGCGGACGTAGCGCTGGAAAAGCCGGTAGTGGTCCGGGTCGAATCGCGCGGGAACGCGGGCCATGGCGAGGTCCGAGTTTCGTCGCCACGATCGGCGGTGGCGACGCCGGGGACGAAACCGGGCGACGGGAATACGCAGGCTGCGACACGCGCTGCAGGCCGGGCATATGGGGCGGTAGACGTGGCTGCCGCTACGGCGCAGGCCCTGGCCGAGCAGGGCGTCGTAAACGGCCGGACCGAGTGGCGCTCGCGGGTCGATGAAGGCCGTGCGCGCGGTCCGCTCGGCCAGGTACGGGCAGTCGTGGGGCTGCGTGGCATAGATGGCGATTTGATGTGGCTGGTTGGCCACGGTCATGAATGACACCCGATCAGAGGGGAGGCGCTGCCGATGGCCCACTGGCCGTGGCGCTGCGACCGCTCCAGGGCTCGCTCCAGGGCGGCGAGGAAGTGCCGGCGCGGCCATTCCTCGGCACCCAGCCGGGCAAGGTGCGGTGTCGGCATCTGGCAGTCGATGAACTCGAATCCCCAGGCCTCCAGCTGTCCGGCGAGGCGCACCAGCGCGACCTTGCTGGCGTCGGTGGCGCGGCTGAACATGGACTCGCCGAAGAATCCGGCCCCCAGGGAGACGCCGTAGAGTCCGCCCACCAGCTCGTCGCCCGCCCAGACTTCCGCCGAATGGGCGATGCCCTGGTGGTGGAGACTGCGGTAGGCGGCGATCATGCCCGGGGTGATCCAGGTGCCGGCCTGGTCGTCGCGCGGGGCGGCACAGCCTCCTATGACGGCGTCGAAGTCGCGATCCAGGGTCACCTGGTAATCCCCCCGGCGAAGGCGCTTGCCCAGGCTGCGGGAGACGCGCACGCCCGAAGGTGCGATGACCGCCCGCGGGTCGGGGCTCCACCAGAGGATCGGCTGATCCTCGGCGAACCAGGGGAAGATCCCGGCGCGATAGGCCATGACCAGACGCCGCGGGGTGAGCGACCCGCCGATGGCGAGCAGGCCATTGGGCTCGGCGAGCGCCAGGTCGGCGTCCGGGAACGGGGTTGCATCGTCGTCGGGTGCGATCCAGGGCACGCGCGTCATGGTCGACCGGTTCGGTTCTCGCGATAGGGGCCGTCCATTGTAAGGCTGTTGGCGTAGGCCTCCACCGCCCGGCGTTCGCGGCGCAGGAAATCCCGGACGGCGTGGTGGAAGGCCGGCTCGCGCAAGTGGTGCACTGAGCGTGTGAGTACGGGCCGGAACCCGCGTGCGACTTTGTGCTCGCCCTGTGCGCCGGGTTCGAAGCGTTGCAGGCCTTCGCGAATACAGTATTCGATACCCTGGTAATAGCAGGTCTCGAAGTGCAGGGCATCCACCTCCTCGTCGCAGCCCCAGTAGCGGCCGTAGAGGGTGTGGTCGTCGCGCAGGCAGATGGCGCCGGCGATCACGCGATCATCGCGTTCGGCGACCATCAGGACCACCCGGTCGCCGAGGCGCTGTCCCAACTCCTGGAAGCATTCGCGGCTGAGCACCGGGATATTGCCCCGCACGTGAAACGTGTGGCGGTAGAAACGGTGCATGGCCGCCCACAACGCCGCATCGGCTTCGTCGCCGTGGACCGTGCGCAGGCTGATCCCCGACTCCCGGACCCGGCGGCGCTCGCGGCGGATGTTCTTGCGCTTTTTCGCGGTGAGCGCACCGAGAAACGCCTCGAAGTCCACATAATCGCGATTGTGCCAGTGGTACTGGCAGCCCAGGCGAAGCTCATAGCCGGCGGCCACGGCCGTCTCGGCTTCGTCGGCACTAACGAAAAGCCAGTGGGTGGAGCTCGCCGAGGCCTGCTCGGCATAGGCGCGGGCACCCTCCAGGAGGGTCTGTCGGGTCGTCGCCCGATCGCAGCCCGGGCGCACCAGGATCCGGCGGCCGGTGACGGGCGACCAGGGCACGGCGATCACGAGCTTGGGGTAGTAATCCAGGCCGTTGCGCGCATAGGCGTCCGCCCAGGCGAAATCGAACACGAACTCGCCCCACGAATGCGTCTTGAGGTAGGCGGGCGCCGCCGCAACCAGTGTGTCGCCGTCCCACAACAACAGGTGCCGCGGCAACCAGCCAGTGGCTTCGCCCACCGCGCCATGATGCTCGAGCGCAGCGAGGAACTCGTGTCGAAGGAACGGATGGTCGCTGCCCTCCAGGGCGTTCCAGAATGCCCGGGATACTTCATCGATGTATTCTGCGATGTGCAGCTCCATTACGTTCCTCGTGTGCCGTGAAGGCCGGCAGCGTATAGTACTAATGGCCCGGAGCAGAAGTATTGTCATGCGTCGGGCCGCCCGGGCGATACCGGGGGGCGAGCGGCCTGTTGGGGCATACTCGTGGAACATGGCGCCCGCTTTCTCCAGCGTGGGGGCTATTTGTCGCATTTCTAGTCGCTTGCGCGCTAAACTTCCGGTGCTTTCGTAGTCATTTCGGGGACGTCTTCTCGTGGCCAAGGCCGAATCCACCACCAATCTGCCGACGCCGTGGGGGCAACATGTCAGTCGGGGCCTGCGCGAGGCGGCATTGCTGTTGCTGCTTGCGGTGGCGGGCTTCCTGTTGCTTGCCCTGGCGACGTACGACCCGCGCGACCCGGGCTGGACGTACACCGCGTCGGTGGCCGACATTCACAACGCCGGCGGTGTCGTGGGTGCGTTCTTCGCCGACCTCAGCCTCTTTCTCTTCGGCTACCTGGCGTACCTCTTCCCCGTGATGATCGCGTTCGGTGCCTGGCTGCTGTGGCACTGGCAGCGTCTCGACGGGCACGTGCACTGGGGTGTGTTCGGGCTTCGGCTCGCCGGCTTCGTCGTAACCGTGGTTGCCGGCGCCGCGGTGGCCACGCTGCACGTCGCGCCAGTGCCCGGCACCGTCCCGTTGAGCTCCGGCGGTGTTCTCGGTGATCTCACCGGGCGTTTCCTGGAGCGGGCGTTCAGTTTCACCGGTGCAACGCTGCTGGCGCTGGCGGTCTTCGCCGCGGGGTTCACGGTGGCCACGGGTCTGTCGTGGATTCGCCTGGCGGAGGTCATCGGCCGGGCCGTGTTCCTGATTTCGCACCGCGTGCGCACGGCGTTCGCCGATCTCGGTGCACGCCGGGCCGAGCGGCGCGAGCAGCGCCGCATCGAACCGACGCCGACGCCGGTACCGAAGAAGGCCGGCAAGCCCAAGCGACGCAAGCGCGAGAAGAGCGTGGAGCCGACACTGGAGCTGCCCGCGCCGGAGCCGGCCCCTGGCCCGGCGAAGAGCTCGGGTGGCCGCAAGCGTGATACGCAAATGCCGTTGCTCGACGACGTGGCGCCGGGGCAGCTGCCCTCGGCGAACCTGCTCGACGCGCCCAAGGTCGAGCAGGCGGGCTACAGCGAGGAGGCGCTGCAGACCATGTCGAGCCTGGTGGAGACCAAGCTCGCCGATTTCGGCGTCAAGGTCGAAGTGGTCGCCGTGCAGCCCGGGCCCGTGATCACCCGCTTCGAATTGCACCCGGCGCCGGGTGTGAAGGTCAGCCAGATCTCCAACCTCTCCAAGGATCTCGCGCGCGCGCTGTCGGTGACCGCGGTGCGCGTGGTGGAGGTTATTCCCGGCAAGTCGGTGGTGGGCCTGGAGATTCCCAACGAGCACCGCCAGGTCATCGCATTCTCGGAGATCATCCAGTCGGACGCGTTCGCCAAGGCGTCCGGGGCGTTGACCCTCGCCATCGGCAAGGACATAGGCGGTTCGCCGGTGACGGTGGACCTCGCGAAGATGCCCCATCTGCTGGTGGCCGGCACCACCGGCTCCGGCAAGTCGGTGGGCGTGAACGCGATGATCCTGAGCCTGGTCTATCGCAATGGCCCCGAGGCGGTGCGCCTGATCATGATCGACCCCAAGATGCTGGAGCTCTCGGTCTACGACGATATCCCGCATCTGCTCGCGCCGGTGGTTACCGATATGAAGGAAGCCGCCAACGCGTTGCGCTGGTGTGTCGGCGAAATGGAGCGTCGGTACAAGATCATGGCGGCGCTGGGTGTGCGCAACATCGCCGGCTGCAACCGAAAGATCCGCGAAGCCGCCGACCGTGGCGAGCCCATCGCCGACCCGCTGTGGACGCCACCGGAGTCGAGCCTCGCCGACGCCGGCAACCCGGATGCCGTGCCCGAGCCGCCGCGACTGGAACCGTTGCCGTATCTCGTTGTCGTAGTCGATGAGTTCGCCGACATGATGATGATGGTCGGCAAGAAGGTCGAGGAGCTCATTGCGCGGTTGGCGCAGAAGGCGCGTGCGGCCGGGATTCATCTCATTCTCGCGACACAGCGGCCGTCGGTGGACGTGATCACGGGCCTGATCAAGGCGAATATCCCCACGCGCATGGCCTTCCAGGTGTCCTCACGGGTGGACTCGCGCACGATCCTCGACCAAATGGGCGCCGAATCGCTGCTGGGGCAGGGCGACATGCTCTACCTCGGGCCCAGCAGTCGCGGTGTGCCGGAGCGAGTGCACGGCGCGTTCGTCTCGGACGCGGAGGTGCATCGCGTCGCCGAGCATTTGAAGCGCAGTGGGGCGCCGGAGTACGTCGACGAGATTCTCCAGGAGCCGGGTTCGGAGGCCGCGGCCATCCCGGGGTTGAGCGCGGAAAGCGGCGGCGATGATGCCGATCCGCTCTACGATCAGGCTGTGCGGATCGTTACCGAGACGCGCAAGGCTTCCATCTCGGGCGTTCAGCGGCGACTGAAGATCGGCTACAACCGCGCCGCCCGCCTGGTGGAGGACATGGAGAGTGCTGGTATCGTCGGCCCGCTGCAGTCCAACGGCAGCCGCGAAGTGCTGGCGCCGCCACCTCCGCCGGCGGAGTGAGGACAGTGACAGGAGCGATGATCGTGAAGCAGTGGCTGATTGCGCTGGCGGCTGTGCTGCTGGCTACCACCGCCGTCGCCCGGGAGGGTGGCGTCGAAGATCTGGCGCGTTACTTCGAGTCGGTGGACACGCTGCAGGGGCGGTTCGTCCAGGAGACCCGGGACGAGACCGGCGAGCTCGTGGAGAAAGCCGAGGGCCATTTCGTCATCGATCGCCCCGGACGCTTCAACTGGGTCTACGAGACGCCCTATGCGCAGCGCATTGTCGCCGACGGCGAGTGGCTCTGGGTTCACGACCGCGACCTGCTTCAGGTGACCGTGCGGCCAGTGGATGAGGTGCTCGGCGTGGGGCCCGCGCTCATGCTCAGCGGGGACTTCCGGACGCTCCGCGATCGATTCCGCATCGAGTCGGGCGAGGACGGCTGGTTACGCCTGACCCCCACCGACGAGCAGTGGGATTTCCAGGCGGCGCGTTTGCGCCTCGACGACGGCGTACCCGTCGAAGTGGCGCTCGATGACGGCCTCGGTCAGACAGTCCGGCTCGAGCTGCAATCGGTGGTGCGTAACGAACCCCCGCCCGCGGACAGCTTCGACACCGAGGTGCCCGACGGCGTCGACCTCATTGCGCCGCCGGAATACTCCGGCGGTAGCTGACGGCACGGGTCAGCCGCCGCCGTCGGCGTGGTCGTCCAGACCGCGCCGCCACGCCTGGAGCTCGGCGAATCGTTTCTCCTGGCCATGTTCGGTGGGCTCGAAGAAGTGCTGGGGCTCCAGTCCTTCGGGCCAGCAGTCGTGGGCTCGTCCGGCCGGGTAGCCGTAAGGCTCGTCGTGGGCGTAGCGATAGCCCTTGCCATAGCCCAGCTCGTCCATGAGGCGCGTCGGCGCGTTACGCAGGTAGAGCGGGACGTCGAAATCCGGTTGCTGCCGGACGAAACGCTGTGCCGCCTTCCAGGCCCGGTCTATGGCGTTGCTCTTGGGCGCGACGGCGAGATGAATGGCGGCATGGGCTATCGCACGCTGGCCTTCGTAGTCGCCAAGGCGCCGGTAGGCGTCCCACGCCGCCATGACCAGCGGCAGGGCCCGGGGATCGGTGTTGCCGACATCCTCCGAGGCAATGGCCGCGAGGCGGCGGACCACGTCCAGCGGGTCGCCGCCGCCATCGATGAACCGCGCGATGTAGAGCAGGGCGGCGTCCGGGCGCGACGAGCGAATGGATTTGTGAATCGCCGAGAGCAGGTCGTAGTAAGCGTCACCCTGCTTGTCGAAGCGTGACGCCTGGTGTCCCAGCACATCGTCCAGGGACGCTTTCGTCAGCGTCTCACCGCCGTCGGTGTCGATGGTGAAGTCCGCCGCGGTCTCCAGCAGCCCCAAGGCACGCCGGGCGTCCCCGCCGGCAGCGCGGGCGATGGCGGTGAGCACGTCGTCGGGCGCATCGATGCCGCGTTCGCCCAGTCCATGCCGGGTGTCCGTCAATGCCTGGCGAAGCACCCCGATGAGCTCGGCCTCGCCGAGATTCTTGAGTACGTAGACCCGGGCCCGCGAGAGCAGCGCCGAGTTCACCTCGAACGAGGGGTTTTCGGTGGTGGCGCCGATGAGTGTGAGCAGACCCGATTCCACGTGGGGCAGCAGGGCATCCTGCTGACTTTTGTTGAGCCGGTGAATCTCGTCGAGGAACAGTACGGTCGCGCGCTGCTCGGGGGTAGCGCTGCGAGCTCGCTCCACCGCTGCACGGATCTCCTTGACGCCGGCCATGACCGCCGAGAGTCGTTCCAGGCGGGCGCCGGAAGCCGTTGCCAGCAGCTCGGCGAGCGTGGTCTTGCCAGTGCCCGGCGGCCCCCAGAGGATCATGGAGCGCACGCTGCCGGAGTCGGCCATCCGGCGCAGCGGCTTGCCCGGTCCCACCAGGTGAGTCTGCCCGGTGAACGTGTCCAGACTGCGCGGACGCATCCGGTGAGCCAGGGGTTCGTGTTCGCGGTTGGCGGAGTGTTCGAACAGGTCCATGGTGCTCGTACGGCGACGGTGTCGGAACTCTCGCGGGACTTTACGCCCCTGTGACCTGGACGCAAGCTCGGGCGGTCTGTGCGCCCGGGTGCCGGGCCGGGTACAATTCAGGCCTTTGCCGAGCAGCCATTGTCGCTGAGCGGCGGCGATGCATACCCGTTGCCGGTGGGGCGCAGTCCGCGGTGCTTTACCCAGTACTGGAACGATGACGTTTAATCGCTTGTTTATAATACCGTCCCTTACCTCATGGAAGCCCTTGACGCCGGAACGTGCGACGCTCCGGCGGTGGGTCGCGGACGAGGGGGGTGGCCATGTGGCCTGAGGTCGCGGCGGCGGCGATCGGTGGCGCGGTCGGCGCGAGCGCCCGATTCGCAGTCACCGTATGGGTCGCGGACTGGTTCGGGCGGGATTTTCCCTGGGGCACGCTGATCGTGAACGTGGTGGGCAGCTTCCTGCTCGGCATGTTGTTCGTGCTCACCGTCGAGCGTGGCGAGTTGCCGGCGGTATGGCGCGCCGCGTTGATGGTCGGGGTGCTGGGGGCGTTCACCACCTTCTCCACGTTCGCGGTGGACAGCGTTGCGCTGCTCGAGCAGGGGGAGGTGGTTCGGGCATTCGCCAACCTGTGCGCGAACGTGATCATCTGTTTTGTCATGGCGTGGCTGGGATTCCGACTAGTACGCCTTATCTGACGAGGAATCGAGCAAAGACATGCTGGATACGAAAGCGCTGAGAAGCGATCTGGACGGCGTGGCCACGGCCCTGCGCCGGCGCGGTTTCGAGCTGGACACGGTGGCTTACCGGGCGCTCGAGGAGCGCCGACGCGAGCTGCAGGTCCGCACCCAGGAGCTGCAGAACGAACGCAAGACGCGTTCCAAGGCCATCGGACAGGCCAAGGCTCGCGGCGAAGACATCCAGCCGCTGCTCGACGAGGTGGCGGATCTCGGCGACCGTGTGAAGTCCGCCGAGGACGAGCTGGCGGAGGTTCAGGACGAGCTCCACCAGATTCACCTCGGGCTGCCGAACATCCCGCACCCGGATGTTCCCGAAGGCGAGGACGAAGACGACAACGTGGAAGTCCGGCGTTGGGGCGAAACGCCGACATTCGAGTTCAAGGCACGTGACCACGTCGAGATCGGGGCCCTGGCCAACGGGATGGATTTCGAGGCGGCCGCGCGGCTGGCCGCGTCGCGCTTCGTCGTCATGCGCGGCGCCGTTGCGCGGCTGCACCGCGCGCTCGCTCAGTTCATGCTCGATCTGCACACTGGCGAGCACGGTTACGAGGAGGTCTACGTCCCTTACATCGTCTCCGCCAAGGCCCTCGAGGGCACAGGGCAATTACCGAAATTCGGGGAGGATCTTTTCGCGATTGCCGGTGACCAGGGGCTCTACCTCATCCCCACCGCCGAGGTGCCTGTCACCAACCTCGCCGGCGAGCAGATACTCGAGCCCGAGGCGCTGCCAATGCGCATGGTGGCGCATACGCCGTGCTTCCGCTCCGAGGCCGGCTCCTACGGCAAGGACACCCGGGGCATGATCCGCCAGCATCAATTCGACAAGGTGGAGCTGGTGCACGTGGTGCGGCCGGAGGCATCCTACGAGGCCCTGGAGACATTGACGGCCCACGCCGAGCGGGTACTCCAGCTGCTGGAGTTGCCTTATCGGGTGGTGACCCTGTGCACCGGCGACATGGGCGCCGCCGCGGCCAAGACGTACGACATCGAGGTGTGGTTGCCGGGGCAGGAGCGCTACCGCGAGATCTCCTCGTGCAGCAATGCCGAGGCCTATCAGGCTCGGCGCATGCAGGCGCGCTGGCGCAATCCGGAGACGGGCAAGCCGGAGCCTGTGCACACGCTCAATGGCTCGGGGCTCGCTGTCGGACGCTGCCTTATCGCGGTGCTGGAGAACTACCAGGAGGCGGACGGTCGCGTGCGGGTACCAGAGCGGCTTCGTGGCTACCTGGGCGGGGCCGAATATCTGTGAGTAAACGCATAGCCGGTGTGTGGCTGTCAGAATCCGCTGACATATGATTCGGCATTCGCCCGACTGTGGGTGAACGCGCGGCCGGTTTAAAGTGGATCCCGCGTGGGGCGGCCAGCCCGTCTCCCGCGCCGGATGCGGTAAATGCCGACCATGGAAGGTCAAGCCGAGGGAATGGCGGCCGGCAGGGATGCTGACGAGGGGGCAGGGAGGCCCCGGTCGGGCAGGGAAGCCCGCTACCGACCGGCCTCGTGTTGCAGGAAGTCATCCCTCTCCGGTGATGAGGACATAGACCGCGCCGGTTCCACCGTCCGCACGTCGGGCCGAGCAGAACGCGAGCACGTCATCGCGCCGACGCAACCAGCGATCCACTTTACCCTTGAGCACCGGCCCCGCGTTGCGCGAGCCGCGACCCTTGCCGTGGACGATGCGCGCGCAGCGCACGCCGCGGAGGTGGCACTCGTGGAAAAAACCGCGCAGTGCGCTGCCCGCCTCGGCGACCGTCATGCCGTGGAGATCAAGCTCCGCCTGGATGCTGTATTGCCCGCGGCGCAAACGCCGCAGCAGGCGGCTTTGCAGGCCGGGGCGCAGGTAGCTCAGCGCCTCGCCACGCTCCGGGCCCAGATCGGTGTCATCCAGGGGCGGGCGTAGCAACTCCTCCATGACCTGGCGGTCGTCCGCGTATCGCTGTCTCGGCACGGGGCGTGGCCGCGGGCGTTCGAGCACCGCGCGGCGATCGTGGTCCGGCAGCCGGCGTACGTCCTGCATGGCCTCGCGGAAGAGGGAGCGGTCCGCGTCCGAGTCGTATTCGCTCACGGCGTCCCCCCGACAGTCGGTCGAATCGATAGTGGCGTCGTGCCCTCTGCCGGTTCCGGACCGCGTGGTGACTGCGGTCGGATTCCGGTAACCGGTGACCCGCCACACTGCGTTATCCTACCCGTCGGCGTCTGTGCTCCGCTACCGGCACTGTCGTACGATGCCGCCTTTGCGTAGGCATGCGTCGCGGTATACTGGCCAGCGATGACGGTGCCGGCCGCGTTTTCGCATTGATGAATGTGCTGACGTTGGGGGCGGCTCATAACGTAGAGCAATGCATGAGGCTGGGAGGGGCATGCGCATCCTCGTGAGCAATGACGACGGCTACCGGGCACCCGGCGTGCGCGCCCTTGCGCAGGCACTGGCGGAGTATGCCGAGGTTGTCGTGGTGGCACCCGAGCGCGACCGCAGCGGCGCGTCCAATTCCCTGACACTGGATACGCCGTTGCGCGTGTGGCCGGTGCGCGACGGGGTCTACCGTGTCGAAGGGACGCCCACGGACTGCGTGCACCTCGCGGTAACCGGGCTGTTGAATCCGGAGCCCGATATGGTGATTTCGGGGATCAACGCCGGCGCCAACCTGGGAGACGACGTCCTCTACAGCGGTACCGTGGCTGCGGCGATGGAAGGCCGGCACCTGGGGTTGCCGGCGATCGCCATATCGCTGGCCGGTGACGAGCCGGCACACTACGACTCGGCTTCGCAAGTGGCAGCAACGCTCCTCGCGCGCCTGCGCAGCGATCCGCTACCGGCGGATACCATTCTCAACGTCAACGTCCCCGACCGTCCGTGGGAGGCGCTCGCGGGTTTCGAGGCCACGCGTCTCGGCCAGCGCCACCGCGCGGAGCCGGTGGTACGCGCCGAGGATCCGCGCGGCCGGCCGATTTACTGGATCGGTCCGCCGGGCGGGGGGGAGGACGACGGCGCCGGAACCGATTTCGACGCCGTGCGCCGCGGATACGTCTCGGTGACGCCGCTGCAGGTGGATCTCACGCGCTACCAGGCGATGGATCAGATCGCGGGCTGGATCGAGGGGCTGCGATGATCGCCGGCCCCCGCGAGCGTGGTATCGGTATGACGTCTCAACGCACTCGCGAGCGTCTCGTACGGCGCCTGGGTGACGAGGGCATCCGCGATGCGCGGGTGCTCAACGTCATGCGCCACATCCCGCGGCATCTGTTCGTCGATGAGGCACTGGCGAGCCGCGCCTACGAGGATACGGCGCTGCCCATCGGGCATGGGCAAACGATCTCCCAGCCCTATATCGTCGCGCGCATGACTGAAGCGTTGCTTCGCGGCGGGCACGAGCCGCGGTCAGTACTCGAGGTGGGCACCGGCTGTGGCTACCAGACCGCGGTGCTGGCGGCGCTGGTGCCGAAGGTGTTCACCATCGAGCGTGTTCGCGCGCTTTACAGTATGGCCAACGAGCGGTTCCGCGAGCTCAAGCTCTACAATATCCGCCAGCGTCTCGGCGACGGCTACAAGGGCTGGGAGGGTGAGGCGCCGTTCGACGGTATCCTGTTGACGGCCGCGCCGCCGCAGGTGCCACAGGGGCTGTTGGATCAACTCGCCGTCGGCGGGCGGCTCGTCGCACCGGTCGGTGAGACCGGCCATCAGGTTCTCCGCGTTATCGACCGCACCGACTCGGGATTCGAAGTGCGCGAGGAGAATCGCGTCAGTTTCGTGCCCATGAAGGAAGGGCTTGAGTGAACCGTCTATTTTCGCGCTTATACGCCTGGACGCTCGCGTGGGCCGGTCACCGCAGGGCACCGTGGTTCCTGGCGGTGCTGAGCTTCGCGGAGTCGTCGTTTTTCCCTATCCCCCCCGATGTGCTGCTGGCGCCCATGGTGCTCGCCCGCCCCGCTCGGGCCGTGAGGCTGGCGCTGCTGACCACCGCCGCGTCGGTGCTTGGTGGGCTCGCCGGCTATCTCATCGGCTATTATGCGCTGGATGTGATCACCCCCTGGCTGAAGGAGCTCGGATACTGGTCCGGGTATCTGCGGGTGCACGAATGGTTCGTTGCCTGGGGGTTCTGGGTGGTGCTCATCGCGGGTTTCTCACCGATACCCTACAAGCTCTTCACCATCGCCGCCGGTGCGCTGTCGCTGGCGGTGATCCCGTTCGTTATCGCCTCGGTCATCGGACGCGGGGCGCGTTTCCTGCTGGTGGCAATGCTGGTCGCCTGGGGCGGCCCACGGGTGGAGCCGTGGCTGCACACGTATATCGATCGTATCGGCTGGGCGACGGTCGCGCTGCTCGCCGTGGCGGTCGTGCTCGTACAGCTCTAGCGGCCGTTCTGCTCGGAGGTCTTGTCACGGCCGGCCTCGGCGGTTGTGCCGGGCCCGGCTATCGTGACGACGGCCGCCCGCCGGCAGGCTATGCCGGCGACCCGCCGGCGGTCTACAGCGTCGAACGTGGTGACACGCTGTACGCCATCGCCTGGCGTTACGACTTGAATTTCCGGCAGGTGGCCTACTGGAATCGAATCGACCCGCCGTACACGATCTACCCGGGACAGAAGCTGCTGCTGCGCCCGAGCCAGGCATCCGCCGGTGCCGCCAAGGGCGGGCGCGATGGCACGTCGGATCGGCCGTCCTCGTCCACCGGGTCCACCGATACCGCGAAGACGTCCAGGCCCGCGGCCAAGTCCAAACCCAAGTCCAAGGCAACGTCGAAACCGGATCGGCGGCAGCCACCACGGCGCGATTCCGACATTGCCTGGCGATGGCCGGTGGACGGCCCGGTGCTGCGCAAGTTTCAGGGTCCCAATGCCGGCAAGCAGGGCGTGACCATCGGTGGTGACGCGGGAACCCGGGTGCGCGCCGCGGCCGACGGGCGCGTGGTGTACAGCGGTAGCGGGCTACGCGGCTACGGTCGGCTGGTGATCGTCAGGCACAACCAGACCTATCTCACCGCCTACGCATACAACCAGAAGTTGCTCGTGCGTGAGGGGGAGAATGTCCGTGCCGGCCAGGCCGTTGCACACATGGGCTCCACTCCGGAAGGCCGCGACGGACTGCACTTCGAGCTGCGCCGCAACGGCAAGCCGGTGAATCCGCTGAGCTACCTGCCCCGCCGGTAACTGCGCGTAGGTGCGCTATTCCGTCGACGACGGCCCTGTCGGGGAATGGGTGATGGGCCCGGGGATCGCAACCGGTGGGTGGCCGCACCGGGACTCGGTCGTTGGCCGGGCGGAAACGTTCGCGGCACTTCCAGCTCGCCACTTGCCCCTTATGTTCTAGGCTGAAATAACCCGTTGCTTCACTCTCCGTGCGGGCATATATTGGAGCCAACACAAAACGATAAGCCGGTTTTTCCTCGTGGAACCCCACGTTCCGAACACAGACCGGCCCGTAGGAACGGGTCGGGGGCACGGAGGAGAAGGCATGGCCAGGAAGCAGGCACTCAGGGTCGACCCTGAATCCAACCCGGCGGCAGGCGAGGAGTTGGAAGACGAGCTCGTACTCGAGGGGGACGACGCGGTTCGGGAAGAACCGGAAGCGAAGGATGGCGAAGCCGCAACGGACGACGAGAACGCGTCCGCCAGCCGCGGCAAGGCACGGCGGAGCGAGGCACACGAACCCACCCTGGATGCCACCCAGCTCTACCTCAACGAAATCGGCTTTTCCCCGCTGCTGACGGCGGAGGAGGAAGTTTACTATTCACGCCGCGCCCAGCGTGGGTGTGCCGCCTCACGCCAGCGCATGATCGAGAGCAACCTGCGGCTGGTGGTGAAGATCGCACGGCGGTACATGAACCGGGGGCTCGCATTTCTCGATCTCATCGAAGAGGGCAACCTCGGGCTGATCCGTGCGGTGGAGAAGTTCGATCCCGAACGCGGTTTCCGTTTCTCCACGTACGCGACGTGGTGGATACGCCAGACCATCGAACGGGCGATCATGAATCAGACCCGTACGATCCGTTTGCCCATCCACGTTATCAAGGAAATCAACCAGTACCTGCGCACTGCTCGTCAACTGGTTCAGGAGTTGGACCACGAGCCCACGATCGAGGAGATCGCCCGTGCGATGGATCGTCCGGTGGAGGATGTGCGCCGGATGATGGGGTTGAACGAGGGGGTGACATCAGTGGATGTGCCCATCGGAAAGGACGCCGATCGCGTACTGCTCGACGCGATTCCGGATGAGACCAACCCGGACCCCTTCGCCGCCCTGGAGGACGACGACGTACTCACTCACCTCGACGCCTGGCTGGAGCAGCTCACCGACAAGCAGCGTGCGGTGGTGGAGCGGCGGTTCGGGTTGCACGGCTACGAAAAGGCAACGCTCGAGGAGGTCGGTAACGAGATCGGCGTAACCCGCGAGCGGGTGCGCCAGATTCAGATCGACGCTCTGCGCAAGCTTCGCGATGTCATGGAGCGGGCGGGCTTCTCGCAGGACAACGTCTTCGGCTGACTCATTCCAGCAGAAGGGCGGCGGCGACGTGCCGCCCTTCTGCCATGAGGATGTTGTAGGTGCGACACGCTGCCTGCGTGTCCATCACTTCGATGCCGATGCCGCGTTCGAGCACGGCCAGCATGATGGCGCGGCTGGGAAAACGCTGCCTGTCGCCGGTTCCGAGCAGTACGACCTCGGGTTCGAGGGCCAGCACCGCGTCGATGTGCTCCGCGTCGAGATCTTCGAAACGCTCCGGCGGCCAGTCCGTGATCAGGGTGTTGGGCGCGAGCAGGAGGCTGGTGTCGTAACTCGCCTCGTTAACGTGTATGCGCCCGGCCTCGTAGGCACGAACCCGGTAGGTGGCGTCGCCTGTTTCCTGTGTGAGTTTCATTCCCCGAAGATAGCCGAGTGGGGTACGCACGGACAAGGCGAGCGGCCGTGTCTAATTGACAGTTCCCGGCACCGTCAGTAGCTTTTGGCCTCTATCGTCCTCCATCGCGCAGGCGCATGCGGCGCGCGCCGCGGCCGCGTCGGCAAACCATGGCACGACAACCACCACGCAGAGGCCCAAGGTGAACGAGGAATTCCAGCGCATCCGCCGGCTCCCCCCTTACGTGTTCAATATCGTGGGCGAGTTGAAGGCGGCCGCGCGAGCCCGCGGCGAGGACATCGTGGACTTCGGCATGGGCAACCCCGACCGGCCCACGCCGACGCACATCGTGGACAAGCTCACCGAGGCGGCACAGCGGGGCGATACGCACCGCTACTCCATGTCACGGGGGATTCCCCGTCTGCGCAAGGCCATCTGCGACTGGTACGAGCGCCGCTATGACGTGAGCCTCGATCGCGAAAGCGAGGCGATCGTCACGATCGGCTCCAAGGAGGGGCTGGCCCACCTCGCCCTGGCCACTCTCGGCCCCGGCGACAACGTGCTGGTGCCGAACCCGAGTTACCCCATCCATCCGTACGGCGTGGTGATCGCCGGGGCGGATCTGCGTCACGTGCCGCTGGTGCCGGAGCTGGACTTCTTCGAGGAGCTCAAGAAGGCGATCAAGGACACCTGGCCCAAGCCCAAGATGCTCATCCTCAACTTCCCCGCCAATCCCACGGGGAACTGCGTGGAGCCTGAGTTCTTCGAGCGGGTCATCGAAGTCTGCCGGGAGCACAGCATCTGGGTCGTTCATGATCTTGCCTATGCGGATATCGTGTTCGACGGCTACCAGGCGCCGTCGATCCTGCAGGTGCCCGGCGCCAAGGAAGTGGCGGTGGAGTGCTTCTCGCTGTCGAAGAGCTACAACATGCCCGGCTGGCGGGTCGGTTTCGTCTGCGGCAACGACAAGCTCATCGCCGCACTGGCGCGGATGAAGTCCTATCTCGACTACGGCATGTTCACGCCCATCCAGGTGGCGGCGATCTCCGCTCTGGAGGGGCCGCAGGATTGTGTGGACGAAATTCGCGAGACTTATCGCCGGCGCCGCGATACCCTCTGCGACGGTCTGGCGCAGGCGGGCTGGCCGGTGGAAAAGCCACGCGCCACAATGTTCGTGTGGGCGCGGATTCCGGAGCCCTACCGCGAGATGGGGTCGCTGGAGTTCTCCAAGAAGCTGCTCGCCGACGCCAAGGTGGCCGTTTCGCCGGGCGTCGGATTCGGCGACTACGGCGACGACCACGTGCGCTTCGGACTGATCGAGAACGAGCATCGCACACGCCAGGCGATTCGGGGGATCAAACAAATGTTTCGTAAGGACGGCTACCTGAAGGAGGCGAGCTCTTGAAACCGGTGAAGGTCGGTCTGCTGGGCCTGGGCACGGTTGGCGGCGGTACGGTCAATCTGCTCCAGCGCAATCGCGACGAGATCAGCCGCCGCGCGGGGCGCGATATCGAAATCGTGCACGCCGCCGCGCGCCACCTGGACCGACCGCGCACGTGCAGCACCGAAGGCATTCGTCTGACCACCGATCCGTTCGAGGTGGTCGACGACCCGGAGACGGAGATCATCGTCGAGCTCATCGGCGGCGAAGATCTCGCCAAGGAGCTCACGCTGCGGGCGATCGAGCGTGGCAAGCACGTGGTGACGGCCAACAAGGCGCTGATCGCGAGCCACGGCAACGAGATCTTCGCGCGTGCCCGCGAGCAGGGCGTGTCGATTACGTTCGAGGCCGCGGTGGCCGGGGGCATTCCCATCATCAAGGCCGTGCGCGAGGGGCTGGTCGGTAATCGCATCGATTGGCTGGCCGGCATCATCAACGGTACGGCGAACTTCATCTTGAGCGAGATGTTCTACGCCGACCGCGAATTCGGTGACGTGCTCGCCGAGGCGCAGCGGCTCGGCTATGCGGAAGCCGACCCCACCTTCGACGTGGAAGGCGTTGACGCCGCGCACAAGCTTACCATCCTCGCCTCCATCGCATTCGGCATCCCCCTGCAGTACGACAAGGTGCACGTGGAGGGGATCTCTCACGTGGGCCAGGAGGATGTCGCCTACGCCCAGGAGCTCGGTTTCCGCATCAAGCACCTGGGCATCGCCAGCCGCACCGAAGACGGCATCGCGCTGCGGGTGCATCCGACGCTGCTGCCCAGCCGGCAACTGCTCGCCAGCGTGGACGGCGTGATGAATGCCGTGATGGTCAGTGGCGACGCCCTCGGGCCGACGCTGTACTACGGGCCGGGCGCCGGTGCCGAGCCCACCGCATCCGCCGTGGTGGCGGACCTGGTGGACGTGGTCCGGGAGTTCACCCTCGCGCCGGAGGACCGTGTGCCGTATCTGGCGTTCCAGTCCCATGCGTTGTCCGACGATCCGGTCCTGCCCATGGACCGGGTGGAGACTGCCTACTATCTGCGCATGCAGGCTCTGGATCGCCCGGGCGTGCTCGCGGAGGTCGCGCGACTCCTGGGAGAGCAGGGCATCAGCATCGAGGCCATCATCCAGAAGCAGCCGGAACCCGGCGCCGAGGATGTTCCCGTGATCATCCTGACGCATCGCGTGCGCGAGTGGCAGATGAACGAGGCCTGTGAGCGCATCGAGGCGCAGGACGCCATTCTCGGCCACGTCCATCGCATTCGCGTCGAGACCCTCGACTGACCCGGCCGCCATGCACGCGCCCCGGCGGCTGTGCGGGCCCGGGGCGGCGTGAATCATCAGGAAACGAGACAATGCCGTTCAGAACCCGATATACCGGACTCATCAACAAGTACCACGACCGCCTGCCGCTGGCCGACGACGTGCGCGTCATCAGCCTGGGCGAGGGTGCCACGCCGCTGATCCGCCTGAATAACATCCCACGCACGCTCGGCCGAAACGTGGATATCTACGTCAAGTACGAGGGGCTCAACCCCACGGGGTCGTTCAAGGACCGGGGCATGACCGTGGCGGTGACCCACGCCGTCCACGAAGGCAGCGAGGCGCTCATCTGCGCGTCGACGGGCAATACCTCCGCCTCCGCCGCGGCGTACGCCGCCCGCGCGGGCATCAAGGCATTCGTGCTCATTCCCGACGGCAAGATCGCGCTCGGCAAGCTCGCCCAGGCGATCATGCACGGGGCCACGGTGCTGCAGATCCGCGGTAACTTCGACGATGGCATGCAGATCGTCAAGGAAATGGCCGAGCACGCACCGGTGAGCATCGTGAACTCGGTCAACCCGTACCGGCTGCAGGGTCAGAAAACCGCGGCGTTCGAGGTGGTCGAAGAGCTCGAACGGGTGCCGGATTATCACTGCCTGCCGGTGGGCAATGCCGGCAACATCACTGCCCACTGGATGGGGTACTCCGAGCTGGCCCTGGGCCCCCATGACGAGCCCAGTGCGGCCTATGCCCCCTGTGGCCACCGCCCGTTCCACAGCGGCGTGGTCCGCGAGCGCCCGCGCATGGTTGGTTACCAGGCGAACGGCTCGGCGCCTTTCCTGCGCGGGTCGGCCGTGGCCGAGCCCGAGACCGTGGCGACGGCGATCCGCATCGGCAACCCGCAGTCCTGGGATTACGCGTGGGCGGCGAGCCGCGAGTCCGGCGGCTGGTTCGACGAGCTTGGCGATGACGACATTCTCGACGCCCAGCGCATGCTCGCCGATCACGAGGGCGTGTTCTGCGAGCCGGCCTCGGCAGCATCCATCGCCGGGGCCATGCGGGATATCGGCAACGGTCGTATTGCCGAGGGCAGCACTGTCGTGTGCACGCTGACGGGGCACGGCCTGAAGGACCCGGACGTCGCCCAGCGTCATGCCGGCGATGCCGTGAGCACGGTCGATGCCACCACCGACGCGGTGAAAGAGGCGATTCTCGGGCGCCTGAGCTAATTCGTGGTGGCGGGGGGATGCCTGCACCTGCTCGTGCCCGGGTTGCTTGGCCCAGTTCCTGCCCAGCTTCGGGATCTTGTCGGTGACCGGAACGTCGTGCCGGTCACCGAGCGATTGCTGAGCCGTGCCAGCCGACTACGGGCGCGAGCGCCCGCCGGCGTAGAGCCTTGGCCGGCGGCGTTCGCCGGCGCCGGAGCGATCGGTGTGCTTGGCGCCGGCAGCGACCCCGGCGATGCGTTCTGGTACTGCGCCGATCCGGTGCATCTGCGTCCGGATCGCGACCGGCTGATGCTCTTCGGCGGCGAGCCGGTCCGGCTCGACGACAGCGAGCGCGAGCGGGTCGTCGAGGCGTTCAACGACCTGTTCGGCAATGACGGTTTCACGCTCGTTGCCCTCGGCAATGCCCTCTTTCTGCGGGTGGAGCGGCCACCGGCCGGCTCTGCGCCGCCACCGCACGCGACCCGCGAGGTCTCCGGTCGGTATCTCGACGCCTTCCTGCCCGAGGGGGAGGAGGGGCGCGAGTGGCGGCAGTTGCTAAACGAGACCCAGATGCTGCTCCACGGGCAACCGTTCAACGCTGAGCGTGAGGCGCGAGGACTGCTGTCCGTCAACGGATTGTGGTTCTGGGGGGGCGGCCGCCTGCCCGGGGCCGGGGGGGGCAGTGATCTGGAAGCCTGTTTGACCGACGATCCCGTTCTTGCCGGCCTAGCCCGCCAGCGTGGCGCGCGGGTGGGGGGAGCGGTGGAGCGCCTCTCGCAAATACGCGCGAGCCACGGTGATGTCGCCGTGCACTGGTCCGCTGCCGACGACGCGCTGACCGGCGGTGACGTCGAGGGCTGGCTGGCGGCGTTGCAACACTTCGAGCAGGCGTGGGCGAGCGAGGCCGAGAGTGCTCTTGCCGGCGGTACCTGGGCGGAGATCAGGGTGTATGCCGGCGGCGATCGAGGGTTTCGTTGGACACCCGGTGTGCGTCGCCGCTTCTGGCGGCGCACACGTGCGCTCAAGAGTTGGCTGGAGCGGGCATGAGCGGGACCACTCAACGCGTCGTAGAGCGTCGCACGCCCGCCGCGGACCCGGAGGCGTTGCCCGTCGATCTTCACCCCGTTCTGCGGCGGGTTTACGCACATCGCGGCATCCGTTCGACTGACGAGCTCGAACAGGGGCTCGACGCCCTGCATCCGCCGAATCTTCTGCATGGTATGGACGCCGCCGTCGAGATCCTGGTTGAAGCGGTGTGTGAGCAACGTCGGGTACTCTTCGTCGGCGATTTCGATGCCGACGGCGCCACCAGCTGCGCGGTTGCCATTCGCGCGTTGACCGCGATGGGCGCGACTTCCGTCGACTACCTGGTACCGAACCGCTTCGAATTCGGTTACGGGCTGAGTCCGGAAATTGTCGAGGTGGCCAGCGAGCGCGCCCCCGAAGTCGTCGTGACCGTCGATAACGGGATTTCGAGTCATGCGGGCGTGGCAGCCGCGAAACGCCACGGGATGCGCGTGATCGTGACCGATCATCACCTCCCCGGTGATACGCTGCCGCCGGCGGATGCGCTGGTGAATCCGAACCTGCCGGGCGATGATTTCCCCAGTAAATCGCTGGCGGGCGTGGGCGTGATCTTCTACGTCATGGCCGCGCTCCGCGGCGCCCTGCGCGCGCGCGGCTGGTTCGAGGCGACGGGGCGGCGGCCCCCGAATCTGGGGGATGTTCTGGACCTGGTCGCTCTCGGTACCGTGGCTGACGTGGTGCCTCTGGATCGCAACAACCGGATCCTGGTGGAGCAGGGGCTGCGCCGAATTCGCGCAGGGCGTGCCTGCCCCGGAGTGCAGGCGCTGCTGGATGTCTCCGGCCGCAATGCACACCGCACTGTCGCCGCCGATCTCGGCTTCGCCATCGGGCCGCGTCTCAATGCCGCCGGGCGGCTGGAGGACATGTCGGTCGGCATCGAGTGCCTGCTCGCGGATGATGCCGGGCGTGCCCGGGAGCTGGCCGGGTTGCTCGATGAGCTCAACCGACAGCGCCGTGAGATCGAAGGCCAGATGCGCGCGGAGGCCATCGATAGCGTGGAGCGGCTGGTCGATCGGCTGGACGCCGATGCCGTCCCTCTGGGGCTCTGCCTCATGGAGCCTGACTGGCACCAGGGAGTGATCGGGATCGTCGCCTCCCGCGTGAAGGAGCGCTTTCATCGCCCGGTGATCGCATTCGCGCCGGCGGGGGAGGGGGCACTAAAGGGCTCGGCGCGGTCGGTGCCGGGGCTGCACATGCGTGATCTGCTCGAGCGCATCGATACCACCCATCCCGGCATTATCGATCGATTCGGGGGGCATGCCATGGCCGCCGGCCTGTCGCTGCCGACGGAGCGTTTCGAGGCGTTCCGTGAGGCCTTCGAGCGGGTCCTCGCCGCGGAGGTCAGCCATGCGGATCTGGCCTCGACACTGGTCACCGACGGCGAGCTCGCGCCCGGCGAGATGACCATGGACACGGCGCGGGCGCTGCGTGCCGGCGGGCCCTGGGGACAGGGGTTTCCGGAGCCGCTGTTCGACGGCACGTTCCGGGTGATCGCCAAGCGGGTCGTCGGCGGCTCGCATCTCAAGCTCAAGGTGCAACCGGTGGGTGAGGGGGACACGCTGGAGGCCATCGCTTTCGGCGGCCTGGAGCGCGGCTGGGAGACGCTGGACGCCGACGTGCGCCTGGCGTATCGGCTCGATGTCAATGAGTTCCGCGGCCGCGAGAGCCTGCAGCTTATCGTCGTGCACATGGAAGCGGCGGACGGCGCGGACCGTACGCACGGCGAGGATGTCTAATCGTCTCCGGCGTCGGCCGGGATGAACGAGGGTGCGGCGAGTGGCAACAGGTAGACCTCGGTGCCGGACCGCCACGCGGAGCGCCAGGCCTCCGTCTGTCGCTCGCGACCCCGCGCGGGTAGGTCGAGCAGCGTTACCCGGGGCAGCGCAGGGCGCGGTGGAACATGCGCGGGCGGCGGCGCATCGGTGACGGTACCGACGGCGACGAGGTGTGCCGGTAGCTCGCCGATACAGCGTTCCGGGTGTGGCTGCCAGTCACTGGCAGTGGGCGAAGCCGGGCTGGCGGGTCGCCGCAACAGCCGCGCCACGGCGAGCATCTGCTCATGCTTTATACCCGGGCGTTCGTGCAGGCGCACATCCGCCACCCGCGCGCCACCGATGAATACCCGCAGATGATCGCCCGCCTTGGGCTCGCGCAGCTGCGAGAGCACGACCTGCGGGGGTACCCGCCCCGCCGCGTCCGGCTCGATCATCACGCAGTGGCGCACACTATCGGCGGCGGCCTGGCTGCCGGCGCTGGCCGCCAGAATCGACGCCAGCACGGCGCAAGCGGACCGACGCCGCCGCTTCAACCGGCATCCTCCACTGTCGGCGGCTGCGTGGCGATGTTCGCCACCCGGTGACGTCGGATGATTCGCTCGACAAACAGCGGTAGACAGACCAGCACATCGTAGACGGCGAGCACGACGCCGGTGATCGTCACCACAACGGCGGCGAGGGTGCGCGCGAGGGCGCCGGCGACGGCGAGTGCGGCGCCGGCGGTGGCCGTCGCCGCGAGTGCGCCCTGGCGCAGGACATTCTCGAACGGCAACGCGATCAGCGAGACCACCAGTGCGAGCCCGAATGCGATGACCGACTGGCTCAGCGTCGGAATCCACAGGAACACCGGTTCGGGAAAACCGCCCCCGGACGCGGTGAACAACGCTTCGGTGCTGGCGTCGAGTGACAGCAGGTAGTCCCGGGTCCAGGCGAGCGCGGCGGCGGCACTGGCGAGCAGGAGCAGCAACACGCCGGCCACGCCCGCAGCCGCGGTCCGCAGTGCCGGCCGGCCGAGCGCGAGGCCGGGCACCAGTCGCGTCATGCCGAGCGCCTCGCTGATCAGCAGTCCGCACACCGCGAGGAGCCCTATCAGGCTCATCGCCAGCCACTGCGTATAGTCGCTGCCGTCGGGGCTGCTGCCCAGGCCGGCCCCGACTTCCGCAAGCGGCCGCTCGATGAGGCCATAGAGCGTCACTGCGGCCGCCGCTATCACGGCGAGGGTCACGATAGCCGTACACCAGCGGGCGAAGACCAGCCCGGCGGTACGGCGTGCGCGATCCCGGTGGCTCTCGGCCAGTGCCCGGAAGCGCACGATCTGGCGCTGTACGCTCACCGCCCGGTGATCCACTCGCGCCACGCCGCGCTGGATGTGGTCCAGGAGGCTGTGGATATGGCGCCACATCGGTACGGCCCGTCGCAGTGTGCGATGCCGTCGGTGGCTCGCTTCGCGATAGCTCTGCAGCGTGTGATGGCACGCCCGTTCCAGGGTCGTGTGCATGTCCTCGAGCACGCGCACCACGGAGGGGTCGTCCGGGCGCTCCATCGCAGCGACGGTCTCCACCGCCCGAACCCACTCCGGCGGCGAGGGCGGTACCTCCACCGTGCGGCGGTAGTCCTCGTCGAGTCGGTGGAGCTGTTCGCGCAGGCTGCGATCGAGATGGGGAATGCCGGATAGATCCCGGGCGATGGTGCGTTCCAGGCGCAGCAACTCCCGGCCCACCTGCAGCTCGGTGCGCTCGCGTGCATAGGCGAGGAGGAGGCGGCGGTAGCGTGCAGTGACGATGCGGTGTGAGCGGTGCAGGCCACGGTGGGCGCGGCGCAGGGCGCGGGCGAGTTGAGTGCCTGCCGTGCGGATGAGTGTATGCGCGGGCCGGCGCGCCACGTACAGCAACGCGATCAGCGCCACCAGCCATATCACGCCGGACAACCAGAGATTGTCCGAGGGGAAACGCAAAACCTGCTGCATGCTACGGCGCCCTCCGGCCCCCCTTGCCCATGTGTTGGCCCTACACTCTGGGGTGAGCGGGCCCACGGGGCAAGTGTGTGGGCCGGAGGGCTGCAGGTCGGATACGGATCACCGGGGCTAGCGCGCCGCCGCTGTCGTTCCGGCCGGCGAACCCTCGCTCAGCGATGCGAGGTCAGCGGCGATGTGCACGCTCTCGCGCAGCAGTATGTCCGGTCGCTCTTCGTCGGAGAGCGCGTCCAGGCTGTCGACGGGATCCCGTCCCAGGGCCTCCAGCTGGCGGTTGAGCACGGCAAGCCGGGCCTTGCGGTTGTTCTCGGCACGCTCGCGGCGCACCGATTCGTCCAGCGACACCATGTCGCGTGCTCGGTCGGCCTCGATGCGCTCGACCTCGGTGACAAGCGCCCGCAAGGCGGGCTGCTCACGCAGGCGCGCCTCGTGGCGCTGACGCAGAACGCCCATGACGTCCGGACCGGTCTGCGCGCTGTAGTCGACAGGCTGGATTTCGTCCCAGGGCAGGGGGTTGTCGGTGGCCCGTTCGCCGGCTTCCTCCGGGTGCACCATGGGCAGCGCTATGTCCGGTTCCACGCCGCGGAGTTGGGTGCTGTGGCCGGTGACCCGGTAGAACTTGGCGACCGTCATCTTCAGGCGGCCGCTGGGCTTCTCGCTGTCGAGGCCGAAGCGCTCCAGGTTGACCAGCGTCTGCACGGTGCCCTTGCCGAACGTCCGGTCGCCTACGACCACCGCCCGGTTGTAGTCCTGGAGAGCACCGGCCACGATCTCCGAGGCGGACGCGCTGAAACGGTCGACCAGCACCGCAAGTGGACCACGGTAGGCCTGTTCGCCGCCGTCCTCGTCCTCGAGCACTTCGCGTTCGCCGGTGCTGCGTTCCACCTGCACCACGGGGCCGCGCTCGATGAACAGTCCTGCCACCCGGGTGGCCTCGCTAAGCGATCCACCGGCGTTGCCGCGCAGGTCGAGCACCAGGGCGTCGACGCCGTCTTCCTCGAGCGCCTCGATCAGCCGCCGTACATCCCGGGAGGTGCTGCGGTAGTCCTTCTCGCCGGCCTCGGCAGCCTGGAAATCCATGTAGAAGGCGGGGATGTCGATCACGCCGACACGGCTCAGACCCTGCTCCGTGTCCACTTCGAGGACGCGGGAGTCGGCAGCCTGCTCCTCGAGCTCTATGCGGTTGCGCGTCAGCTTCACCACCTCCGGGGCCGCGTTGCCGGCGCTACCTGCTGGCAGGATACGCAGTCGCACGACCGACTCGCGCGGGCCGCGAATCAGGTCGACGACGTCCGACAGCCGCCAGCCCACGACGTCCTTGATTTCGTCGTCGCCCTGGCCGACGCCGATGATGCGATCGCCGGGGGAGAGCTGACCGCTTGCCGATGCCGGGCCGCCGGGGATGAGCTCGACGATTTCGGTGTAGGCCCCTTCACCCTTGAGCAGTGCGCCGATGCCCTCCAGCGACAGGCTCATGTTGATGTCGAAGTTCTCGGAGCGCCGCGGCGAGAGATAATTGGTATGTGGGTCGTAGCGGCTCGACCAGGCGTTCATGAACGTCTGGAATATGTCCTCGGGCTGGTACTGGCTGATGCTGCGTGCCATGCGCTCATAACGCTCGCGCAGGGTCTTGCGCACGTCCTCCCACGGCGTGTCGTTGAGTCGCAACGTGAGCGCGTCGTGGCGGACACGCTTGCGCCACAGCGCCTCGAGCTCTGACTGGTCCGACGCCCAGGCGGCGTCACTGCGGTCGACGTTCAGTGAGCCCTCGCCGCTGCGGATGTGCTCGCCGTCGAGCAGCGTCAGCGCGTAGTCGACGCGCTCGCGCACTCGCTGGTAGTACAGCGAGAAGACTTCCCAGGCGGGATCGAGACTGCCGTCGCTGACCATGTCGTCGAGGCGGTCGCGGTAGCCGGTGAATCGCTCGATATCCGATTCCAGGAAGTAGTAGCGCTGCGGGTCCAGGGTGTCGAAGTACGCCTGGTAGACGTCGCGCGATAGCCCGTCATCGACCGCACGGTCACGGAAGTGATACTGGCTGAGCAGCTCCGTGACCAGTCGCGCCTCGCCCTGCTGGAGAGCGGTGGGCGTCGGCAGTGACTGGCCCGTGGCCAGCACCGGAAGGAGGAGCAGGGCGAGCGGCAGTAGCCACCGCCCGGCCGAGGACTTTGGTGTCATGAGCTAGTCCGTCCTCTCGTTGTCGTATGCACGCTCGAGGCTCCGGGTGACGACCTCGCTGACGTCCTTGGACAGCGACGGTTGTGCTTCGATGCGCTCGAGCGCCGTGCGCATGTGCGCAGCGCGCTGTTCATCGTACCGCCGCCAGCGGCTCAGTGCCGTGGTCAGGCGTGCGGCCACCTGGGGGTTGATGGGGTCGAGATCGATTACCCAGTCCGCAAGGAAATTGTAGCCCTCGCCTCCACTTTGGTGGAAACCGATGGCATTGCCCTGACAGAACGCGCCCACCAACGCGCGCAGGCGGTTGGGGTTACGCGGGTCGAAGGCGGGATGGCGGGTGAGCTCGCGCACGCGCTCGAGCACGTCCGGCCGGCGCGAGAGCGCCTGCACGCGGAACCATTTGTCCAGTACCAGCGGGTCGTCGCGCCAGCGTTCGGCGAACCGCTCCAGTGCCTCTGCGGCGCGCGGCTCGGGGGAGTCGGCGAGCAGGGCCAGCGCGGCCATGGTGTCGGTCATGTTGTCCGCCTCGTCGTAGTGGGCGAGGCACTGTTCGAGGGCGCGCTCGTCCCCGATCGAGGCGAGGTAGTCGAGGGCAAGGTTGCGCAGCCGCCGGCGACCGATGTCCTCCGGGCGCGGTCGGTAGGTGCCGTCCACGCGGTGTCGTTGATAGGCGGCACGCAGCTGCGGCGCCAGGGCCTGCGCGAGCCCCTGGCGCATTGTCTCCCGCGCCTGGTGGATGGCATCGACGCGGATTACCGGCATGTGTTCGGCAATGAAGCTCTCCGGGGGCAGGGTAAGCGCCTCGGCGACCAGCGCCGGATCCGCCTGCTCGTCCTCCAGGGTCTGGCGGAAGGCGGCGAGAAACGTCTCCGGGATCTCGCCCGGCCCGTCTTCGACCCAGCGCAGCATGATGCGGGTCGCCAGGCGCTGTCCGGCTTCCCAGCGGTTGAACTCGTCATTGTCGTTGGCGAAGAGAAACGCCAGCGTCTCTTCGGTGTACTCATAGTCGAGCTTCACCGGCGCGGAGAATCCGCGCAGCAATGACAGCGTCGGCCGTTCGTCGAGCCCCGAAATCGTGAAGGTCTGCGCCTGCTCGCGAAGCTCGAGCACCCGGGTGCCGGCTTCCGGGGCCGCGCTCTCGTCGGCGAGCCGGATGGGCATGTCGCGTCCCTCGCTGTCCACGAGACCGAGGGCGATCGGGATGTGCAGGGGATGTTTCTCGCGCTGGTCCGGAGTCGGCTCGGTGTGTTGGCGAAGGGTGAGGGTAAGCGTGCCGGTGGCCGCATCGTAGGCGTCGTCGACGCTGACCACCGGTGTCCCCGACTGCTCGTACCAGCGACCGAACCGGGCCAGATCCATGTCGTTGGCGTCCGCCATGGCGGCGAGGAAATCCTCGCAGGTCACCGCCTGGCCGTCGTGGCGCTCGAAGTACAGGGCGAGCCCCCGGCGGAATCCTTCCTGCCCCAGCAGAGTGTGGTACATGCGGATGACCTCGGCACCCTTCATGTACACGGTCGCGGTGTAGAAGTTGTTGATCTCCGCGTACTCCGATGGGCGTACCGGATGGGCCATGGGGCCGGCGTCCTCCGGGAACTGCGCTGCGCGCAGGGTACGGACTTCCTGAATGCGCCTCACCGCCGGTGCACCCTGGTAGGCGCTGAACTGCTGCTCGCGGAAGACCGTCAGCCCTTCCTTGAGGCTCAACTGGAACCAGTCCCGCAGGGTGACCCGATTGCCCGTCCAGTTGTGGAAGTACTCGTGGCCGATGACCGCCTCGATATTGACGTAGTCGGCGTCGGTGGCGACGTCGGGCCGGGCGAGGATGTACTGCGTATTGAAGATGTTGAGGCCCTTGTTTTCCATGGCCCCCATGTTGAAGTCACCGACGGCGACGACCAGGTAGTTGTCGAGATCGCACTCCAGGCCGTAAGTCAGCTCGTCCCAGTGCATCGCCGCTTTGAGCGAATCCATGGCGTGCGCCGTGCGGCCGGCGTTCTCGTGCTCGGTGTAGATAGCCAGGCGGATATCCCGGCCCGAGCGCGTGGTGTGCCGGTCCTCGTGGCAGTGAAGGTCGCCGGCGACCAGCGCGAAGAGGTAGCTCGGTTTCGGGAACGGGTCCTGCCAGCGTACCCAGTGGCGGCCGTTGTCCAGGTCCCCGTTGGCCACGGGATTGCCGTTGGACAGCAGGATCGGGTAACGGCGCTTGTCCGCCGTCACCGTCACGGTATAGCGCGCCATGACGTCGGGGCGGTCCGGGAAGTACGTGATGCGGCGGAAGCCCTCGGCTTCGCACTGCGTGCAGAACATGCCCCCGGAGCGGTAGAGGCCCTGGAGCTGGGTGTTGTCCTGGGGGCGCAGTCGCGTCGCGATCTCGAGGGTGAACGTCTCCGGCACCTCGCTGACGGTCAGGCCGTGGTCGTCCAGCGTGTAGGCGTCACCGTTCAGTGGCTGCCTATCGAGGGCGAGTGACAGCAGGGTGAGGTCTTCGCCGTCGAGCCTCAGGGGGCAGTCGGCCGGTGTGCCCGGCGCCCGCCGCACGGTCAGCGTGGAGTGCACGTCCGTGTGCTCTTCGTCGAGGTCGAACGCCAGCGCCACCTCGTCGACGAGGTAAGGCGGTGTGGTGTAGTCGGCAAGATGCACGGTCTTCGGCTTGGCGCTCATCGATGCTCCTGTTCGCGTTCCATCGCGCATGGCGCGCGGGTGGCATATGGGTTCGCAACTGTGTGTGTGTAGGGTAGCGCTCACGCCGGACGACTCCCACCCCCGCGGTGCAGCAGCGGGTACGAACTCGATCACAACGCCCGCAGCCACGACCGGGCAATGGTGCCTGGGATCCGGCGTCGGGGGTTAGTATCATCGGCGGTCTTCCGAGCAGGGGGCGGCATGGCGGCTGTATCTGAGACGGGCAAAACGCAGCAGGCCACCGGCGCACTGGCGTTCGCGGTGTTCGTGCCGTTCGCGTGCGGGTATTTCCTTTCCTACGTTTTCCGGACCGTCAATTCGGTGCTGGCACCGAACCTGGTGGCGGATACCGGCATCGATGCCGCCGATCTGGGCTTCCTTACCAGCGCGTTTTTCCTTGCCTTCGCCCTGGCACAGCTGCCGCTCGGCATGGCGCTCGACCGTTTCGGCCCGCGGCGGGTGGAGGCCGTGTTGCTCGTCATCGCCGCGGCGGGCTCGTGGCTTTTCGCCACGGGCGAGAGCCTGGCCGCCCTCACGGTCGGCCGCGCCATGATCGGGCTGGGCATGTCGGCGTGCATGATGGCGGCGTTCAAGGCATTCGTGCAGTGGTTCCCGTCCCGGCGGTTGCCGCTGGTCAACGGTTGCCTGCTGGCGGTCGGGGGAACCGGTGCGCTTGCCGCCACCGCGCCGGTGGAGTGGCTGCTCGCGATCACCGACTGGCGCACTGTCTTCATGGCGCTCGTTGCGGCCTGCCTGGCGGTTTCCGTCGCTCTCGTGCGGATCGTGCCCGAACACGCCGAACCCCCGGCGCACCTCGGTCTGCGCGCCCAGGTAAGGGGCATGGCGACGGTTTTCCGTGATCGATACTTCTGGCGCCTCGCACCGCTGACCGTGGTCTCGCAGTCGGCGTTCCTCGCCACGCAGGGGCTCTGGGCGGGCCCGTGGCTGCGTGATGTGGCCGGCCTGGAGCGCGGGGCCGTGGCCCTTCACCTGATGGGGCTGAGTATTGCCGTTGTCGCCGGATTCTTCCTCTCCGGGATCGTGGCGACCCGTCTCACGCGCCGTGGCATCGTGCCCGGTACCGTGGCGGTGGGGGGCATGACCGCCTTCGCACTCACGCAGCTCGGGCTGGCATTCGCACCGGCTGATGGCGTGCTGGTGCTCTGGGTGTTGTTCGGCCTGTTCGGCACCAGTGGCACGATCCCCTACGCCGCGCTGTCCCAGCACTTTCACGGGCAGCTCGCCGGGCGTGCCAACACCGCGCTCAATCTGTTGGTATTCACCGGGGCGTTCTCGGTTCAGTGGGGCATGGGCGGATTGCTACACCTTTGGGAGGATCCGGTGACGCACACCTATGCACCGGGCGGATACCAGTTGGCGTTCACTTCGCTGGTGGTGCTTCAGGCGGCGGCGCTGGCCTGGTTTGTCGCAGGGCGCCGCGGCGCTGGCGCGCAGAGCGCGGCCGCCGACTACCAGCGGTAGCGGTCCCAAAGCTCCGGGTTGGCCCAGTTACGCGGGCTGAGCCAGTCCGGCGTGGTCTTGTAGGTGGAAATGTCGAACTCGAACAGTTTCACCGTGGCGTTGTTCAGCGCGCAGTCGCCGAGGTGGATGTAGCCGAAACCAACCAACTCACGTCGAGACCACGGTGCTTCGGCATCCGCGAACGTGGCGACGAGCACATGGCGCGCGCTCAGGTCGCGCAGTCGGGCAAGCACCACCGGGACATCCTGCGGCGGGATGTTCGCCGCCGAATCCACGAATGCCAGATCGAAGCGAACCGATGGCCCCAGTGCCGCGACGGCCTCGTCCGCGGCGATCACCGTCTCCCGGTCACGCCACGCCGCGCCGGGCGCGAGCACCTCGCCGATACGGACGATGCTCGCAGGCTGGAGAGCCTCGATGATGGCTTCCAGCCGTGGTGTCAGCGCGGGCAGTGTCTCTGTCATGGGGGCACGGTGGTGGTGACTTCATTCATCTGCAGGCTAACACGGCTTACCAGGCGACTCAGAGGGCTCGCCGTGCGCCAGATTCGTTCGCCCGAGGTGACCGATGTCGGCGTGGGCACGCCGTGCGCCCGAGCTGCGCTGTCGCTGTGGCGCGTAATCGGCTTCCCTGACAACGGTCAAGTTCCCGTGTCGGCCGCCGATACCCCCGGTAAGACCCCGCTATGTTCGGGAAAGGCAGAACGAGCATCTGGAGAGACGTAGCGCATGGATCTGGCAACGCTCATCGGGTTGATCGGCGCCACAGGCGTCATCGCGATGGCGATTCTGGTCAGCGGCGATTTCGGCACCTTCATCAATCTGCCCTCGATTCTTATCGTGATTGCGGGCTCGTTGCTGGCGACGCTGATCAAGTTTCCGGTCAGCCAGTTTCTCGGTGCCTTCAAGACCGTCGGCCGAGCGTTCAAGTACCGCAGCGACGATCCGCGCCGGCTGATCGATCAGACCGTGGACCTCGCACAGGTGGCGCGGAAGGAAGGGTTGCTCGCGCTCGAGAGCTACGAGGTGGATAGCCCCTTCCTCCAGCAGGGCATCCAGCTGCTCGCCGATGGCCACGAGCCGGAGCTCGTCAAGAAGGTGCTCGGCCAGGAGATCGATCTGAGTATCGAGCGTGCCGAGCGCGGGGAGAACGTCTTTCGCGCGATCGGCGACGTGGCGCCGGCAATGGGCATGATCGGTACCCTCATCGGCCTGGTGCAGATGCTTTCGAACATGGACGACCCCAAGAAGATCGGGCCGGCCATGGCGGTGGCGCTGCTGACGACGCTCTACGGCGCGGTAATCGCCAACGCGATCGCCTTGCCGTTGGCGGACAAGCTCGCCGCCCGCAACTCCGAGGACCGTCTCAACCGGACACTGGTCCTGGAGGGACTGATTTCCATTCAGGAGGGGCTGAATCCCCGTGTGATCGAGGAGCTTCTCAAGACCTATCTGCCCACGAACCAGCGCAATGTCGAGAATGAAGAGGCCGCGTAGCATTCCTATGGCGACGGGAAGGACGTCTTGGCGGTCGTGATGGATCGAGGCGCTTTGCCGCAGCAACGGTTGCCTCCGCCGGCGTGCCGCGCCCGGGGGCGGATGACTAGGCCATGATCGGTGACTCGCCGAACCGAAAGCAGAAGCGAGTGGCCATGCCGCCCGGCGCGCCGGCGTGGATGGCGACCTTCGCGGACCTGGCGACGATTCTGCTGTCGTTTTTCGTGCTGCTGCTGTCGTTCTCTGAAATGGACGTGGCCAAGTACAAGCAGATCGCCGGTTCCATGCGCGAGGCTTTCGGCGTGCAGCGAATCGAGTTCGCGCGGGATACCCCCAAGGGCACGAGCTTCGTGATGCGCGAATTCTCGCCCGGGCGCCCCCAGCCCAACCCGCTCGATCAGATTCGACAGATGACGTCCTCCGTCGACGAGCCGTATCTCAACAAGCGCGAGGGCATGCCGCTTCCGATCACCGATCGCGCCGCGGAAAGCCGCCCGCCGACCCCGGAAGAGGTGGAGGCGATGAAGCGGCTGCAGGAGAATCTGGAGCGCATCCGCACTCTGCTCGCCGAAGAGATTCGACGCGGCCAGGTGGAAGTGCAGCGCCTGGGGATGCGCATCGTTATCCGTATCCGCGAGCGGGGTTCGTTCGCATCGGGGTCGGCGCGACTCATCGAGCCGTTCCAGCCCGTGGTCGACAAGATCGGCCAGGCGCTTTCCGAGGCGCAAGGAGACATCACCATCGCCGGGCACACCGACAACGTGCCCATCAGGAACGAGCGTTTCCGCTCCAATTGGGAGCTCTCGGCCGCACGCGCGGTGACCCTCTTCCATCGCCTGGGGCGGGCGGCGGAGATCGATCCGCAGCGGGTTACCGTCGAAGGGCACGCGGACACGCGGCCGGTGGCCTCGAATGAGACCGCAGAAGGCCGCGCGCGTAACCGGCGCGTCGAGGTCGTGCTGGTGCATGGCACCGCCGCCGGCATCGAGCGCAGCGCCGAGGATATCCTGCGATTGAGGGAGAACGAGGGTGAGCAGCGACGACCGGCAGCCGACGAGCGGGGATGATCGCGAACAGTTTCGCGTGACCGACGAGGTGCTGCTTGACTATGAGGCCATGGAGGCCCATGAGCTCGAGCACCGGCGTGAGCGGGCAGCCGGGCAGTGGCCCAGCGCGTTCACCTTGTCCAGCCGGCTTCATGAGATCCGTGAGGAAACCATCGTGCTGCGTCGCCACGCGACGCAGGAGTCGAAAGTGTACTCGCGGCTGATCGATGCAATGGACCGCAAGATCGAGTTGCTCGCCGAGGTGCTCATGGTTCAGGCCTTTGGCGAGCGTCATCCCTTCGTTTCAGAGATCAGCGTCGGCGCCGGCGGCATGGATTTCCTCGCGCCGACACCGGAACCGGTGGACGGCTTGCTGGATATCCGGATGGTGTTCCGGTCCACAGGCGTCGGTATTCGGGTATTCGGCGTCGTACGGCACTGCGAACCGGCGGACAACCGTCGGCATCGCGTCGGCGTCGAGTTCATCTTCGCCCGCGAGCACGACCGGGAGCTGTTGGTGCATCAGGTGCTCCAGCGCCAGTCACAGCAGCTGCGCGAGCGTCAATGATCCGCGCCGGCATCAACAGGCGAGGGGTGGTCCCGCGCGAGCTCTCATGTGACAATCTCGCGACACTTCAGGCGTGGTAGGGGTGTGTCAGCATGGCGGCGAGCGTGGCGCGTGGCAGTCGTTTTCAGAGTGAGGTGACGGCTGCGAACGTGGAGTTCCGCGAACAGGGAAGTCGCCGGATTCATCAAGGTGCGGCGCTGCGGCTTCAGGCCGAGCAGGTCGCTTTCGAGACCGATTTCGCAGTGGCACCGGGAGCGGCGCTGCGCTTGCGGGTTCATACCGACGCCTCGGAGGCGCACCCGCTCGAGGCGGAAATGAGCGTTTCGCGGGTGGATGCGCGCCCGGGCGGGCGCTTTCTCGTCGCCGGGCGATTGCGCCGGCCGCGCTGACTGACCGCGAGCACCATATCGCCCGACGGTGTGACGTCGTCGGGTTACCGCACCGATTCGCCTCTAACGAGCCCAGGGGCAAGCTTCGTGTACCCACTCATTCGACGTCTGCTCTTCAGACTGGAACCCGAGACCGCCCACGGCGTCACGCTGCGTGGCCTGCGCGTGGCCGAACGTGTGCGCGTGTTGAGCACGTTGATGCCGCGTGTGTCCGCCAGCCCTGTGGAGGTCATGGGGCTGAAGTTCCCCAATGCTGTCGGGTTGTCGGCAGGGCTCGACAAGGATGGCGATTACATCGATGCGTTGGGGGCCCTCGGGTTCGGGTTCATCGAGGTCGGCACCGTGACACCGCGGCCTCAGGCGGGCAATCCCCGTCCCCGGCTGTTTCGTTTGGTCCGCGAATGTGCGCTCATCAACCGCCTCGGGTTCAACAACAAGGGCGTCGACTATCTGGTCTCACGGGTGGCGCAACGGCGGTATTCCGGCGTTCTGGGGATCAATATCGGCAAGAACCGGGATACGCCACTGGAGCGTGCCGTGGACGATTACGGCTATTGCCTCGATCGCGTCTATGCCCACGCGGACTACGTCGTGGTCAACGTATCCTCGCCCAATACACCGGGGCTGCGTGAGCTCCAGCACGGCGAGCAGCTCGATGCCCTGCTCGGGCCCCTGAAAGACAGACAACACCGGCTTGCCGAGCATCACGGACGGTATGTGCCCCTGGTGGTGAAGGTCGCACCGGACATGGACGACGAGGAGATCGCGCTCATGGCCGAGCGAATTCTGGCCCACGGAATCGACGGCGTCACCGCCACCAACACGACGCTCTCCCGCACCGGCGTGGAGGCAAGCGTCCACGCGGACGAGACCGGCGGCCTCAGTGGTGCGCCACTTCGCGGTCGTGCCACGGCTGTGCTGGGGGCACTGCACGCCCACCTCGGCGATCGCGTACCCCTCATCGGCGTCGGTGGCATTGGCAGCGGCGAGGACGCGGTGGCCAAGACCGGATCGGGCGCCGCACTGGTACAGCTTTATACCGGTCTCATCTACCGAGGTCCGGTGCTGGTTCGCGAGTGCGTGGAAGCCCTCGCCCACGAGGGGGCGTCATCCCCGGTCGCAGACCCGGACGGGCCGTCGCCGCACGGTCGAGGTTGAGCCCGCGAGCCTGGCGGGCCACAATACGCACGCCTCGGAGGAGTGGCCGAGCGGTCGAAGGCGGCGGTCTTGAAAACCGTTGGCCCGAAAGGGCCCGGGGGTTCGAATCCCTCCTCCTCCGCCAACTTAGAGCACATGCGTTAGACTGTCCCCCGAATTTGGGACAATTTTGGGACAGCGGCAGGGACAACGCATGGCCACCATCGAGCGACGGCCCGCCGGCTGGCGGGCTCGTATCCGGCGGAAAGGCTACCCAGCGCAGTCGCGCACATTTGATTCCCGCGCCGAGGCTGAACGGTGGGCCCGGGCGATGGAGGCTCGCATGGACTCGGGCCAATGGGTGGACCTCTCCGAAGCTCAGAACACTACGTTGTACCAAGCCTTGGATCGCTACCGGCGCGAAGTCACGCCGACAAAGAAGGGTTCCAAGCAGGAGCGCTTGCGTATCGACGCTTGGCAGCGTTCGGACCTCGCGCAGCGTCCGCTGGCATCCATTCGTGGCATGGATATCGCCGAGTGGCGGGATGCCCGCCTGGACGAGGGTAGGGCGCCGTCGACCATTCGTAACGCCCTCACGGTGATTTCTCACCTCTACACGATTGCCCGCACCGAGTGGGGCATGGAAGGCCTGCACAACCCGGTACAGGACGTCCGCCGGCCGAAAGCCCGCCAAGGGCGCGACCGACGACTGGAGCCAGGCGAAGAGGAACGCCTGCGGAAGGCTGCGACGGCGGAGTGGAATGCGGTGCTGACGATGGCGCTCGAGACAGGGATGCGTCGTGGTGAGCTTCTCGCACTGCGATGGGATCACGTAGACCTCAAGCGCCGTGTCGCGCACCTGCCTGACACAAAGAACTCGACCGCTCGCGATGTACCGTTGTCTACCGCGGCTGTCGACGCGCTGCGATCGTTGCCACGCGACATCCGCGGCCGCGTGTTCCGTTGGACACCGAACTCGCTCAGCAGCGGCTGGCGTAAGCTTTGCGCCAAGGCCGGCGTGCAGGGGCTCACCTTCCACGATCTGCGCCACGAGGCGACCTCGCGCATGGTCGAGCGCGGACGATTCAACCTGATGGAGGTCGCCGCGATCACGGGGCACAAGACCCTGGTGATGCTCAAGCGATACACGCAGCTGCGAGCGGAGGACCTGGCCCGGAAGATGGACTAAGCCGTCTTCCGGGGGCGACCGCGGCGCCGGCGTGGAGGTCCTTCCAGCTTCGCTTCCAACCAAGCGTCGAACTGCTTGCGCCCCCATACCAGGCGGCCCCCAAGGCGGGAGGGTTTCGGGACGGCGTCTGAGCCTCGCTGCAAGTGGCTGCGAACCGCGGCCTCGGTCATGCCGAGCTCGTCGGCGACGTCGCGTAGGTACAGGATCTTGCTCATCTTCAGGTGTCTCCGTTCGCGAGCTCAAGCAGTACGTCGGCGTGGCACGGTGCGCCCAGCGGACACCAGCAGGCGAGGTTGTGGCCACGGAGCTCGTGAAGGTTGATGAGCACGTGCCGTGCAGCCTCGATCTGCTCATCGGCGTTATCCATGCTCAGGCACACACAGCCGCCCATCAGCAGTTGATAGAGTCGGACACACTCCTTGCGCGTACCACCGTGCTGGCCGACGATGAAAGGATTGCCCCAGCGGGTGGAGCGGTCGACCTTCACGGTGTTCGCTGGCATACGCCAGCCGCGGGCGCGAGAGAGTCGGATGCGACGGGGATGGTCAGCCATTCTGCCCCTCCCGCCCGGTGGGCTCATGCACCACCTCACGACTCGCATCGAGCGCGGATTCCAGGGCGCGTTGCTCGGACTCGGTAGGGACGTATAGGGTGCCGTCCTCGCTCGCCCGAGGCTCCCCCCAGGACGTAGGGGTAAGCCCCACAGCTCCGCACGCTGGGCAGCGCCAATCGCTTAGCTTCTCCCTCTCGGCGCGTAGCGCGGCGGCGGCTACAGTCGGTGCCGGTTCACCCCAGATCAGGGCGTGGAGATCGGCGGCGAACTCCTGCCGAGCTGCCGCCCATGCGGCGTTGATGACAGCGCACCTATCGTCGGCATCTGCACGGTCCTGGCTGCTCTTGCGCACGTGCGCGTCGCGCAGCTGGAACAAGTCCCCCAACAGCCTCCGGTAGTCCTCCGCCAGATGCTGCTCCGTGCGCATAAGCCCATCAGACTCCACCATGTATCCAGCGGCCCGCAGGGCTTCCAGCGCCGACTCACACCGCATGTGATACGTCACATCGATGCCATCCCGCCGGTCCATGGCCCGGGCCATGATCTCGATGATTTTCTTGTCTCGGTCGGTGACATCACTCATTTTTCCTGCTCCCATCGCTTATTCATCGCACCGCTCTGGAGTGCCAGCCTCGCTACGTTCGCCAGTTGGTCCCGCATCCGGGTGCGTGGGAATTCGACGGTGTGGCACCGGTGCGGTCGTGCTCATGGCCCGCAACGCGCTCGACCGCCTCGAGCAGCCGGTCGCTGAACGTCTGGTGCGGCTCCTGGGGCACATGCAGTGCCTCGGCGATCATGTACAGCAGATTGGCGAGGCTGTCGGCACGGTCGCGCTGGCCGTCTCGGTCCATGGTGAGAGCGTCAAACTGCTCGCGGACATAGTCGCGCAGGGCATCCGGCAGTTGGTCGTTAGGGATGCTCTCGTTAGCCATCGTTCTCGCTCTCCTCGTCGTCGAAATACTCGTCGTCGTAGTCCCCCAGCTCCTGCTGCGCGTCGTGCTCGATTTTGTCGCGCATGGCCCACGTCTCCCGCACCCACAGCAGATCTCCAGGGCGGCCGTAGGGGCACGGCAGTGGGGACATGTGCCCGCCTCGCGAGGCGCACACATGCCAACTGCCATCGTCCAACTGAAACGGGCGATCCAGGTCTCCGGGCTGCGGTTTAACCACCCTCCGCGTCTGCGTCTTGGCGCCGGCCAGTAGGGCGCGGATCATCGGGGCGCTGAAGAGGATGGGGCGTGCCTTCATGCCGCACCTCCCCGCGCCTCAGCCCCGAACAGGTCCAGCGTCTCGCGCTGGTCGCTTGAAGCGCTGTCGCGCTTTACGTCGCTGTAGCGCCATTCCAACGGCTCCCCGCAGGTGCGGCAGTGCCTCCACCGAGCGGTGTGCTCATGGCCGAAGAAGAAGTGGATGCAGCATTCCGCCGCAATGGGGCGTCCTTTGTCCTTGGCCTTCATCGCTCACCTCCAGTCGGCAACCCCAACGCCTCCCGGGCGTCGTCAATGATCTGCACCATGCGCTGGTATTCGGCCTCGTCGTCCACGTTGTAGAATTTGCCCTCCGCGTTGGCGTGGACCTCCAGAAGCATGTCCGCCTCGGCGGTGTAGGCGCGTAGTAGCCGGTGCAGGCGTTCGTCGCTGCGGGGTTCGGTCACGCGGTTCTTGCTCATGCCGCCTCCCGAACTTCGCCGCCGAACACATCCACCAGCTGCGGGATAAGCCGTTGCAGCTCGAGCGTCATGATCGCGAAGTCGGCGTCGAAGCGCTCCGCGGCGCTCTCCGGCACGAAGTCCTCATTGCCCTCCTGGACCACGTCCAGGAACTTCAGGCGCTTCAGCGACAAATCAGCATCGAGCACGAAGCTGATGCGCTCGTCCCAAGTGACCGCCAGCCGCCGGACCAGCTTGCCGGCGCGGATGTGTGCGCCGATCTCGCCGGAGTGCAAATCCACGCGCTTGCCGCGGATCTCGGCGCCGTCGTTCTTCGGGTCCTCGAACACTGCCTCGTCGCCGAGCTCGACATCCGCGGGCTCGGCTTGCTTCGCCAGCCAGTCGGTCATGATCGGCTGCGGGTTGGAGTTCGTGGCGAGGGGCTGGATCGGCAGCGTACCCAGGGAGGCGCGCAGCAGTTCGGTGAGCTCTTCGGCCTGGCGCCAGGTGGCCGTGTCCACGACGAGCCAGCCGTTGCGGGTATCGATCCAGGCGTACAACCGCTTCGAACGCGTGAACGCCTGCGGGAGCAGCTCCAACGTGATTTCTTCCTTGAGGCGGTTCTTCTCCTTGCGCCCGAGCTTGCGGCACTCGGCTTCCTCGCGCTCCGCCACCCGTTCGTCGAGGGTCTCGCGGATCACGTAGGCCGGAAGCAGGCGCGATTCCTCCTGCAGGGACACCAGGTACTGGCCGCCGGCAGCGTGGACCAGGCTTTCGCCACCGGGCAGCGGCGGGACCCAGCCGCGGGAGAGGTGCTCGATGCGGCCCACCGGTTGGAAGGCGAACTCGGCCAACCGTTCGGCGAGCTCCTCGGCGGAGTGCGCGAAGGGCTGGTTGTTACGGTAGATGCAGAGATTCTTGAACCACATAGGGCCTCCTATGCCGCGGCCTTCGGCTCAGCGGGCCGCAGCCATCCGGGAATTGCGGTGGTGTCGTCTTCGATCATCGGCATCACCAAGGCGACGAACTCGGGCATGTGTGCCACGCGCATCACGTACGCGCCGCCCTCGCCACTGGGGAAGAGATTTACGTGCGGGATCGGGATGCCGCCGGCCTTGGCGGCCTCTTCGGCCAACCGGAGATACTGCGAGTTCGCGCTGATCCGGCTTACGGGCTGCACGGCTGCGGGTATAGCCTTCCGCCAATCCAGGAAACGACCGTCGATCGGCGGCGCGTGCGTAACATCCAGGTGGCAGGGGCCGATCTCTGTCGGATCGCCCCCCTCCGGGAAATCCGCTGACGTGACGTACCCGACGCTTCCCACCAGGTGGAGGTGCTCGGCCCGTTCGTTGGGTCTCTTGCGGCGCATCCTGCACGCTTTCACGAGCCCGGCCGGTGCTTCGCAGATCCAGGTGCCGTTGGCGAAACCGTCAGTGTCGTGGATCACCGCCATTACATGGCTATTGGTGGCGACAATGAGGACACCGCCATCCGGATGCGGCTCGACGAGGAAGCCGTTGAGGCAGTACAGAACGTCTCCCTTCGCCATGAACTCCGCGGCGATGGGGACGTACTGCGCGGACACGCGGACGTTGCGGTCCTCGGGATCGAAATCGCGCTGGTTGGACATGGTCTCCTTGGCTCCTGCGTTGTGCGTTCGTGCTCAGTAAACGGTATGCCCGCGCCGGCGCAGTTCGCGCTCGGCGAGCCGGCGGCGGTACTGATCGGGGCGGAACTTCCGAGTGATCCAGCGCAGATAGCCCGTGGGCACCTGACGCCACGTGCGGTGGCCGTATGTCCCGAACCCGAGCAGGGCATCGGCCTCCGGGTGTTTGTACGTTGGCGGCGGCTCGCCGCGGGCCTCTCGCTCCAGACGGTTCGCCCGCTCGTCCAGCTCGCGCGCTCGCGTCAGGTCCTGCGTGTAGGCGGCGCCGTCGGCGTATTGGGCGCCCGCCCGGATTTCTCGGGCGGCCGCGCGTAGGGTTTCTGGCGTCTCCTGCATAGCTCAGGCCGCCTTTCGCGGGCGTTCTACCGTCACGGCGTCCAGCGAGGTGAATCCGGCGGCGGCGAGCCTTCGGCGTACCTCGGACTTGAGCATGTCGTCGGTCACCCAGGTGGGCACCGCGGTACGGAACAGGCAGGTGACGGCCACCGCCTCCGTGCCTTCCTCGGTGCTCTCCGGTTGGTCGCCTGGTGTCTCCGGCGTCGATGCCGATTCGGGGTCATCAGTGGCCGCGGGCGGCATCGGGCGCACATCGGCGCTACGGGGCGACTCGGGCGTGGGGTCTGCGCTGGCACGTTCCTGCTGGGCCTGCTCACGAGCGCGCCGCTCTTGTTCTGCCCGCTCGTGCTCCTGTCGCTGGCGGGCCTCCCGCTCCATCTGCTCACGCATGCGCCGCTCTGCCTGCTCCTGGCGGGCGACTTCTGCCTCGAGGATTCGGGAGAGTTCGCGCTCGTACGTCTCCTCGTCCGCCTCAAGCCACTGGTGGATGTGGTCCCGCGTGAGAGGGGCCGACAGGCCAGCGCGGTAGCTGCGGGCCTCCAGCTCCAACAGCCGGCGCGAGACCATGTTCTGGCGCTCCCGGTCCGCCTGGCACCGGCGTTCGATCTCGACGGCCGTGGCCTTCGTCAGGTTGTCCTTGGCCGTCAGGGCGCCGAGCTTCACCAGGTCGTCGCAGGTGGCACGCCGATGATCCTCGTCGACGTCGAAGCGCTCCCACTGGCGATCACGCTCGGCGCGGATGCGCTCGTCGGCGATCTCTCGGCGCCGGTCTTCGTACTGATCCACCTGGTCGAGGATCATCCGGCGGGCTTCTTCGCATTGCCCTTCCAGCGACTTCATGCGGTCCTCGAAGTCGCGGATCGGTGCCTTCGCGTCATCGGCCGCGGCCTTACGTCGCTTGGCAAGCTCGCCCTTGAGCTTGTTGATCTCGGTGGCGCTCGCCTTGGCGGCCTTTACGCCGTCCTCGCTGACCACCGTCTCGTATTGCGATAGCCGTTCCTGCAGGGCCTGCTGCAGCTGCTCGAAGTTGGCGTCGAGCTTGGCGGGCTGAGCGTCGATGACGACCAGCGCGTTCAGGGTTTCGTCGGTCATCACAGGAACCCTCCCTGACCGGACTCCTCAAGGCGGATCTTGTTGCGCTGGTAGGCCTTGGTGGCGCGGGCTTTCTCGGAGCCCGTCAGAACATCACCGGCTTCGGCCACGATCTCGTCGAGGACGTCCACGGACTGAGCCGATTCCATCTGCTCGATGTAGTGGTCGGCGTTCACGGCGCTGGGCTGGGCGTTGCCTTCGGTGCCCGGCCTGTTGGCAGCCGTGCTCTGCGGCGCGTCGGATTCGGGCGTGACATCCGCCGGCGGGGCGTCGTCGCCCTGTACCGCGTATTCGCCCGTGAGCACATCATCGAGCGCCTGAGACTGGCCGCCCTCGGCCATGCCATCGAGCGTCGCGGCCGCGGCGAATTCCACCGACAGCGGCAGCACTTTGGACAGGCGCCGAATGGCGGTCTTGCGCCCCATCTGGGCGTAGTCGCTGATCCAGGGGTGGTCTTTGTTGTACTTCAGTGCATTCAGGTAGCCCTGGCTGCGGTCGCGGACCTGGTCGACCTCTTCGCGCGGGAGGAACTCGAACTGGTAGCCGCCATCGGGCATGTGCGCCACGGCGTAGAAACCAATGACCTCGCCGCGGCCCTGGAACGCGGGCTCGTGCTCGATGCGGGCGTCGGTGCCGAGCCGAAGGTGGAAGTGATCGGTTTCGTAGACCTCGTAGGCGAAGATCGTGGTAATGCGACCGGACCGGCGGGCGAGGTCGATCAACCCCTTGTAGCCGGGGATTACCTGAACCTCTTTGCGCTTCTCGCGGCCGTTCCAGAACGGCACGAGGTAGGCGTGCCCAAGCACCGTGTTGGGCTCCAGGCCCAGCTGCGAGCACTGGATCACCGCACCCATGAGCGAGGCCGTGTTGCACTCCATGAGCGCAGGCGTCGTTCGGATGGCATGCATCGCGACCTTGAGCATACGGTCGGCGGTCATGTGCTTCGGCAGGGCTGCGGCAATTGCCGCCTTGTTGCCCTCGAAGAACTCCTGAACGTTGCCGCCGCCCATATTCGCGATGGACGTGCTTTTCGCGCGCTGCTGGAGCTCGCGCATGCTGGTAGCTGTGGCTGCCATCATTCCTCCTTGAGGTAAGCGGACAGGGAGACGATTTCGATTGCGCTGGAGTAGCCAGGCCAGTGCCCAGTGCGCCGGCATTCGGCGTAGGCGTTGAGGTTGCGACGGAACATCCGGTGACCGGCGGCCTTGGAGTCCTCGTCGAGCATCACGGCGCTCGCGGCGTACGGATATTCGGTCTCGACTGCGACGAACACGAAGCCGAGCACGGGGCGCCCGGCGGCCTTGGCCCAGCCTTCGGTGTACATCGCGTCCTGCTGCTGGTAGCCCTTGCGCCCGATCTGCCTCGCGAACTCGTGGGGGGCCGCACTGGAGTAGGTTTTGACGTCGAGGAGGATGTCCCCGGCGCGAAAGCTCGCGACGTAGTCGGGGCGGACCTTGCAGCGCTCGCCGGTGGCCTCGTCGATCCAGAATGCGGATTGCTCAGCGCCGCCGGCGCCAGCCGACAGAGCCTCGGCGACGTCCGGGATACCCATGACCGACTCCCGCATCCGCTGCGCCATGTCGTACTGATCCGCGGTGATAGCGATCTGGTCCGGGTGGTCCGCGACGAAGTCTTTCCAGACCTTCGTGTTCTTGTTCACCGCGGGCCCTACGACGTAACGCTCGTCCAGTGCGTTCGGCTCGAGGATGGCGCAGTGCGCGAGCGTGCCCTCGAGCTGCCCGGCCCGCGACTTCTCCAGTGGCCGCCTTGGGTCGAGGCGGCACCCGTAGTAGATCGCCGGCGCCTGGCCGACCAGAAGCAGACCGGTATTCGAGATGCCCGGGGCCTTGTGATAGGCCTCGTTGCTAAGCTCGGGAAATACCCCGGTGGCGTTATCAACCGGAAACAGCTGGTTGGCTGTGCTCATGCCGCAGCGCCTCCGTCGCCGGGACCGCCACCGGGCAACACGGAATGCCCGTACTGGTGGTGCCGCCGCGGGCGCTTCTCGACGGTCTCGTTGCCGTGCGCCGTCTCCATGCGGCCATCGCGGCCCGGGACAACCTGGTAGCCCGCCCGCCGAACCTGGAACACAGTGTGGTGCCCCGCTGCTGGCAGGATCGTGATGCTGGCGCTCATCGGTTCGTTGGCGCTGCGGTTGAGGTTCATGGCCATGTCCTCCTTACGTTCTCCACTCCGGGCGAAACCCGCCGTATGCGACCCACTGGTCAGCCGGCTACGGGCTGAGGGGGGTGCGGTGACGGGACTGCGCGGCGACCCGTAACCGGCTGGCCAGTGGGCGGCCGGTTACGCCGGCCAGTCGGGTGAACATCCCGGATTCGTGCGGTCCACCGCGCACCTCAAGCATCACCGGTTTAGCCGCAGTGATTCGGGGTGCGAGCCCGTAGTCGCCTCCAGCCGTGGAGTCAGGCCGCCTGGTGCGGGCGGCAGGTTTCACACTCACCGAGGTCCAGCATTTCCCGGATCGTCTCGATGGGGTGGCGCTCGATATGGCCCGGCATGCCACCCTGTTCGTTGATCAGTTCGACGATCTCGGCCGGGATGCCACGGTCAGCGCAGACCGCAACGCAGTGGCCGCATGAAGCGATGAAGGCGTATCCGTAGTCGCGTTGGGGCTGCTCTTTACGCTGCATCGTTGCTCTCCTCTTGCAGATAGCGGCCCGCGAACTCCTGGGGCGTCAGATCCTCCCGGCCCATGGTCTCGATAACCGTCTCCAGGTAGCTCAGCTGGTACGCCAAGCGCTCGACCGTTTCTCGGGACCCGGTGTAACGGGTCTCGGCGCGTTGCCTGGCGTGAGCAGTGATTTGGTCCGCAGCGCTCATGCGGTGGTGTGTCCTCATTACTACTGATACGGCCAGATCAGGCCGTCGGTGTAGCCCGTGAGGTACACGCTGTACCCGTTGCCACTCCCCGCGTGCGGGTCGATCAGCGACTTGCCGTAGCGCTCGAGATCGCGGCGCAGGGCCCGCTTGTAGAAATCCCAGCTCTGCGGGCGGACGATCCATGAGCACACCCGAATGATGTCGTCGACGTCCTCGCCGACCATCGCGTAACGGTTCGGTGCGAACTGCTGAGGTACGTGGTGGATCTCGGTGCTGGTGCTCATCCCTCGCCTCCGGTGCGTTTCGTTCAGCGTTGGGACGAATAGTAGTGATGCTATTATTTGGTGTCAATAGCCATGCTAATATTGGCTGGAGAAAGCAGCCGCCGGATGGCGGGCAGGCGCAGGAATCCGCCGGCGCAGAGATCAATCGGGGCCGATCGCGTTTGCGGATAGCGCTTGTGCAGCGACAGGAAGCAGGCGTTGACAGAGATTATCACGTATTGTGATAATCGATGCATGCACAAAATCACTTACAAGAAGTCGGCGATCAAGGGGTTGCGCAAGATGCCGGCGAAACAGCAGCGTCAGCTTCGAGAAGCGCTGGAACGCTTGGCGCAGGACCCGCAGCGCACTGATCTGGATACCCGGAAGCTGCGAGGCCGGAGCGGCTTCCGGCTCAGAGTGGGCGGGTGGCGAGCTATATACAGAGTCGAGGATGGTGAATTGGTGATTCTGGTGCTGGACATCGGCCCCAGGGGAGACGTGTACAAATGAGCGCACAGATCATTGAGCGAGAAGGGCGGCCGGAGTACGCGGTCATCCCGTATGACGAGTACCAGGACCTGTTGCGGAAGGCTGAAGAGCTGGATGACGTTACCGCCTTCGACCGCGCGACACGCGAGTTGGAAGAAGGGCGCGACGAGGTGGTGCCGGGCGACGTGGTGGATCGGTTGCTGGCCGGGGAGAATCCCGTCAAGGTTTGGCGCGAACACCGCCGGCTGACCCAGACGGAACTGGCCGAGCAGGCTGGCGTGTCACAGTCGTACGTAGCCATGATCGAGCGCGGTGACCGGACCGGGCGCGTCGATGCGTTACGAAAGATCGCCGGCGTGCTCGAGGTGGACCTGGACGACTTGCTGGAGGAGTCGCCGTCATAAACACGCGGTTCGGGGACACTGAGGTGTAGGCATGAGCACACCAGACACCGGCCCGATTCACCCGGGCGAGCATCTAGCGGAGTACCTGGAAGAGTTCGGCATTAGCCAGTACCGGCTGGCCAAGGACATCAGCGTGCCGCCGCGCCGGATAAACGAGATCATCAAGTGTGAGCGGGGCATCACCGCGGACACGGCGCTGCGGCTGGGGCGCTACTTCGGCACGAGCGCGGAGTTCTGGTTGAATCTCCAGAGTCATTATGAACTTGAGCGCGCTATGGCTCAGTTGGGGGGGGGGGGGATCGCTTGGACTTGGAGGTGCATAGAACGGTGGTGAGCGGCTGACCGACCTGGTTGCGGTGTGCCGCGCGCTGGGGTTCGCGCTCTCGGCGAGGCCGCGAGGTAGGGCGCTGTAAAAGAGAACCCGCCGGGTGGCGGGTTGAGGGTGATGGGATCGGGCGTCTGCTAGTGCGACCGTATAGCCGAGACCACGGGGGCGTGCCTGATTAGCGCACTCATCTGCATAACCCGGGCGACCGTCGCCAAGATGGCAGTTTCCTCGCGAGCGCGCTGTGCATCCGAACGATCATCCATGATGACCAGAATGGGCCGTTCGTCGTCGCCGTTGGCTACGTCTAAGACCTTGCGAAGCTCAGCGCCCGTCTTCTGGGAAGAAGGGCGCACTGCGTCCACCAGAGTGTCGCCATGCAGGAAGTCGAACTTGCGCGGTGAGCCTGACGCACCATACGCAGATATGTCGCGAGTGATCGTTAAGTCAGGTTTCCAGGCGCGCAAGTGGACTTCTACCTCGTCGATGAACACGTGGTCATGATCGGTAAGGCCGCGATGCTCCACCTCCCACTCGCATACCGCATGCATGAAGTATCCGAACTGCTCGATTCCAGACGCGAGGTCGTCAGAATACAGCTGGGTGCGCACGTCGCCGCGCTCTTCAAGCGATAGATGCAACTTCTCACAAAGGTCACGCAGCCCCCGCCAGCGGCGGCGATCATCAAGCGGGAAGCCAAGCCCCATAAGATGCATGAGCGTGTCGCCATTGTCGCTCAGCTCCACAACCTGGGGGGCGTGAGGCACAGCGTACAGAGTGAATGCCTCCCCATCCGGGAAGTGGAAAGGCGTATCGAGCGCATACACTGGACCGCGCCGCGATGCGCTTCGTACTTCGCGGCAGCGAAAACCAAGATTTCGTATCAGCGCTTCGCAGTTCATAGACCTAGCCCTCCATCGTCTGGGGCTAAGGGGTCCTCGTACTCAAAGTCTAGCCTGAGGTTTCCGTGCCGGGCGAATCGGCACAGCCACTGCCAATGGTGGGCGCAATCATATTTCGAGATGCAGGCTCTCACCACCCCAGAGGGTCGCTCGTCGAGGACATGTAGGTGCGGGCCGTATACATCTGGTCTGCCTCTTCCGTTGCTATGAGAGCGCTTAGCGCGCGGGCAGACCTCCAATTGGAGAAGGCGCATCCGCTGACCACGATGGAGGTACAGCAACGTGAACAGATCCTTGCACTCATCCGCCACGATAGGTGCACGCCTTCTCATCTCGAACCTGAGGCCCGGAATGGTAACGTCGTCTTCGTCAAGCACCGGAGTAGACCATTGGTAAAAGTGGCTGTTGTTTGGCTGTTCGCGCCAACGCAATGGACCTCGCACAACCTTGCTTGTGCGGAGCAGCCGCCTGAGCTCGTCATCCGTCATGTGCCCGCCGCTTGCTCGTCAATAGCTTCCTTTGCTCCTACACCTCCACGCCGCCCCCAGACCACGCGCCCAATGAAGTGGGCGGTGTTCAGTTGGGCCCAGGGGTCAGGCATTCCTTTCCGCTCGCGCCCGAGGCGAGTCCGCCGGGATCACGTCATCGGACCCACACGCCGGGCGTTTGGCCGATGTCGCCGTGTCTGCGCGCATGCATGTGCACATGACGGCCGCCCCGGCTGTCAAAACTCCTCGCTCGACCCGTCCGCGTATACCACCTTCTGGAGTTGGAACGACACCGTAATGTTGTCGATGGAGGCGTTTCGCAGCGCCTTGTCCCGCTCGCCGAAGGGGTTGTACCCCGTCGCCCCGCGCCATAGCCAGGTTGTCCCAGCTTCCCGAGGGGTGTTGTCTTTCAGGCGCAGCTTGGTGATGGTGTCGCCGAGCATGTCACGAAGGACAAGCATGCCACGGAATGCTCGAAGGTCGCGCCCCAGAGCGTTGCTCATTTGGAGCTCCAAGTAGATGTGCTCATCGGGATTCGACGACCGCTGCAGATCCATGTCCCGATACTCCTTTGCGACAAGCTTCACCGGCAGAGTCGGGCCAATGGTTGGCGTCGACGCCGATGAAGACTCCGACGCCGACGGTTCTGGCTGTTCGCGATCTAGCGGGGGCGTGTCATCAGTGAAGGGATCGCCCAAAGAGAAGCCGGACCAGGCATCTGCCATGGCGGCACGCAGCTCGTATTTGAGATGCTCGCGGCCCGCAAAATAGCCCACCGCAATGCCTATGGCCAAACCGATTACCAATGGGAGTGCAACGCCGCGGTGGTTGGCACGAACAGCCGGTCGTGCTGGCCGGCTCGATGTCGACGGCATTGCGCTGGCGCCTTGCGCTCCGACCTTGTTATACGCCCGCTTGCAGCTTGGGCACTGCCACTCGGGCGCATCGTCTGTCTCTTGGCGGCTATAGCCGCATGCTGGGCATTCCATAGGTCACCCCCTCCGTTGCCCCGCCGTGCCCTATTTCAAAGGGCAGTGCTCTTCTTCAATGATGACAACCGGGTGCCCAGCGTCACGGTTTTGTATGGCTGCCTCAATCTTGCGGCCGTGGCTTGTGTGTGCCCAGTCGCGGCTCGCGAGGCCACCTATCACCAGGTAGTCGAGGTCCTGCGTAACGTTCTTACGGGGCTCGCCGCCGCGCTCCGCAATGGCTGCTTCCACCTTCCGACGCGGGCCGTAGATGAACTTCCCCGTGCAGCAGAAGCTGCACCCCGCGAACGCGATGTCGCCGGACGCCTGCTCCGCTTCGGTCCGGTTGGAGAGACCGGAAACCACGCCCTGGGAGAGATCTATGCCGGCCATCTCCGCCAGCGTCTCGGCCAGGTCCTGCGCTTCCTCATCGGTAACAACGCCGTCGGCCAGCACGGCGTTTACCCGCTCGCCGATGACGTTGCCGGGCCAGCGGTCAAGCACAATGGCGTTGTCGCGCAGCCAGGCGTCGAGGAACACGACTTCCTGCTCGTTCAGGCGTTGGTCGGCGATGAGACCCTTGCAGATCCCGAGCAGTGACTCGGTGGCCTTCTTCAGGTTGGCGCGGTAGTTGACGGCCTGAATCGGTTGGGCGTCGTCATCGAAGAGCGACATGCTGCATCCTCCCTGTTGCGGTTCGTCATGACTCCTGTTGGCGCGTTAGCTACGAAACCCCGCCGGCCCGCCAGACCACGCGCCCGATCACTTGGACCTGCCCGTCGAGATGCTCGGGCGGTATCACTTCCTCGGGGTACTTCGCGCTGTTGTCAGAGCGCACGATAAGGGCGCCGTCGTAGCGGCGAAATAGGCGCTTGATGCGCAGCTCGCCGCCGTAGCGAAGCACGTAGACCAAGCCATCCACGACCTCCGTCTGTCCCAGGTCGACCATCAGCGAGTCACCGTCATGAATCGTCGGTTCCATGCTGTCGCCGGACGCACCGACGATGACGAGATTGTGCCGCTTCAGGCCCTCGCGCTTGATCCAGCTCGTCGTAAACGCGAGAGGCGGTGCCTGTTCTTCTTCAAAGATCAGCGCTCCCTCGCCAGCAGAGGGCTTTACACGGCGTCGCTCCACGAGGACGTACTGGTCCTGTGGAAGGTCCTCCGGGTTCTCCCATGTGATGATAGGAGCAACTGGGCCGGCTGCTTCTGACGTCTGTGCCTTCGCGCTGGCATCTTGCTGCCAACTGCCTTCCGGCCATAGATCTGAAGACGGGTCAATCTCCGTTGGGTGGACCCCAAGTAACCTGGCGAACTGTAGGGTCGCCTTGGGATTCAGTGGGATTCGCCCGTTGAGGTATTGCCCAACGGCACCCTGTGTCATACCCATGCGTTCGCCCGCACTTTCCTGTGTCAGGCCCAATGAGTGCCTTTTACGGTCCCACAGCTGACGCAGGCGTCGCGCCGCTTCGCGCTGGTCGGGGCTCAGTGTGCGTGCCATCACCATAAAGTAATAGCGTCCCTTATAAATTCTCCATGAGCGCCACTATTGATATGTGGTAGTAGCACAGCTATTATTTCCGCCATGGATCTACATACGTGGCTGTGCCAGCCCAAGAACACCCAGTCGGGGCTGGCAGAGAAGATCACACGACTGGGGTATCGGCGAGTCACGCAGGGAGCCGTCAGTCAGTGGCTGCGCAATGGCGTGCCGCCTATCCGATGCCGCCAGATCGAGTATGCGACCGGCGGCGCCGTCACGGCGGAAGAGCTCCGCCCGGACGTCTTCGGCCCATCGCCAGACACCATCGAATGCAGCCGCTCCCACGAGCGGGACGCAGCGGCATAGCCGAGCCAGATGCGACTGATGGTCGCATGCGCCCGCGAGGCGCGGGCGCTCCTTACAGGTAGAGGGCTGCGGGCCCAGGAGGGAGACGTGCCCACGTGGAACATCAAGAAAGCGCAAGCCGAGAAACTGCGTGCCGAGGCAGCGTTGATGAATGACCGGGCGGAGAGGTTGGAGAACGCGGCCGCCGCCGAGGCGGCAAATCCCTACCTCGGTGATGACTACACCCGCGAGGGCTGCACCGCCTCGATCGATGTTACCCGCGCCGGCTACGTGCTTTCGGTCTTCGATCCAATGGGTTTGTGCATTGAGCGCTACGCCGCGGTGGGAACGCCGGCGGCCATTGGCCAGATGTTGCGCGAGTGGTGCGCGGGCCGTCCGCCGACGTTGCCGCGCACCCGGGGGTAGAGACCCGAAGGATCGACTGTCAGCTCGCAGAGCTCGACTGGTACGCGCGATGGGCCAACTGCCGGCCCAGGGAGTATCCATGACACCCAAGCAGTACAGGGCGCGCTGCCTCCAGACAAAAGCACTCTGGAAGCTGGCGAAGGCGGACGAGCTGGCGCCAGTGACGCCAGAGGTTCGCGAGGCGATGGCGGCGCTCAGAAGCCGCCTATGGGAGCAGCGCGGGCAGGAATTGCGCGAGTGGCACGAGACGGGCACGCCCGTTTGGCTATGCGCCGAAGAAGACGCGGGGTGGTTGCGCCGCGCCGCGATCACGGCGTGGCGCGCGTCCATGCGAATGGTTACGGATGTTCTTGGCGTATTTGGGCTAGGACTGAGCTCGCACGTTTTACCGCCCCATCCCAACTTTCTCCATCTGTGTAGAGGAAGGCCGTCAGGTCCGTTGCACCGAGCGTCTCGGTCATCTTCGCCAGCAGCTGATCGGGGTCGTCCGCCGCGGCAAAGCGCTCCGAGAGAAGCGCGGTAACTAGCGCGTAGAGCGTGAGCGTCTCCGGGGGATATTTCACTTTGATCATGAGGGGCCTCCTTTGCCTCGTTGGTATGTGTCGCAGCAACCAGCGTACCCATGGGATGTGCCCCTCTCCAGTCATCAGCCTCACAACCAGGAGAGTAGGGAGTGACGGAGAGCAGCACCACGTCCACCGCAGGACAGCCGCAGACCATCATCGCCGCGCTGCGACTTCATACGCAGCGGATGATCGAGACCACACAGCTCAGCCGCACCCAGTTCGCGCGGCGCTTGGCCGAGGCCCTTGAGGCAGCGCCCGAGGAAGTAACGCGGATTCCGAACCCATCCACGGCCAATAGCGCAGATCAGTACGACCGGCTGCTGGATAGCCTCATCAAGCGTGTGGGGCGCTGGATCACCGGCGAGAACCTGCCGCCCGCCGACGTCCTCGACCACTGGATCGAGAGTCTCGACGAGCCGTTCCGCTCGGACTGCCGGGCCGACATCACCCGGATGATGGGGAGCTACTACGCCGAGCGGCGGGCGAGGGGGCCGGCGGGTGATTTCCAGTCAGCGGGCTCCCTTTACGAAGACTTCGGCGCGATCAGCACCGACCTCGCTGTCCTTCTGCGCGATCACGTGATCGACGAGCACGACCTGCCCGCAATTCCGGAGACCCGCGAGCACATCGCGCAAATGATCGGCCACCTGGAGTCGATGGATCGGCGTCTGCATGAGGTGGAGCAGGGGGCCGGGACGGAGGGGCGTAGGCTCAGGGTGGCGAAATGAGCCCTGCCTGGCGCCGTGCTTACCGTCAGTCGCACCGAATTGGCCGCAGTCAGCGCAAACGACAGAGCGTGCGCGCGTGGGCCGATGACGTGCGCGAAGCACTCGGGCACCCGAGACGTGAGGAGCGCAAGAGGCGTGCTGCGTAATGCCGGCGATCCGTCTCACCGACGACGAGTGGGTAGCGCTCGCCGACGAGCCACCGGAGCTGAGCAAGGTCTACGCGGGGCTCAAGCGCCGCATGGACTTCGAGAGCTGCGTTGTGGGGCTCACCTGCCGGATATCGGAGCAGACGGTGCGTGAGCTACTGAGCACTCCATCAGCGCCCGGGCGCAAGGCTGTGACGGCAACTCGCAAAAAGGTCCGGTACGCGGTCGACGCACTTGTGCGCCTTGGACTGCTCGAACCCCAGCCGGCGCTGGGGTCATTCGTTTTCGGCTTTCCGTACGCGATGGCGGATCAATCTGAGCGAAACAGGTGGGGCCAAGGTAGGGCCAAGGTAGGGCCAGAGGTAGGGCCGCAGGAAGGGCCATACAACAAGGCCGGAATTTCGCCGAATGACAGTGACTTAGGCGATGGCGCGCAAGCAAGCAGGGCCAAAGGCGGGCACGTAGGTGAATCAGAGGTTGTTTCGAGGTGGGGCCAACCTCCTGAGTCCGGTATCCGTTCTCCTTCCCCTGACGGGGAAGAGGCATCCGCCGCGCCTGCCGGCGCACCGGATTGCCCCCATCAGGCAATCATCGAGCTCTACCACCAGATACTGCCGACCAACCCGCCGGTGAAGACCTGGAATGACAACCGAAAGAAGTATCTGCGCGCTCGCTGGCGGGAGGACGAAAAGCGCCAACGCCTGGAGTACTGGGAGCGGTTCTTTCGCTTCATTGCCGAGGAGTGCCCGTTCCTGACCGGGCAGAAGGAAGGAACTCGCGGCCCGTTCACGCCGAGCCTTGAGTGGCTCGTGAGGCCCAGCAACTTCGCCAAGATCATCGAGGGGCAGTACCGGGAGAAGAAGCATGCAGCGTGAAGTTCCCCCGCACAGCATCCCAGCCGAGCAAGCAGTCATTGGCGGCCTGCTGATCGATACCGGCGCCATCAGCCAGGTGGCGGACGTCCTGCGCCCTGCGGACTTCTATCAAGCGCGTCACCGCGAGGCGTTCACCGCGGCGCTCGCCGTGGATGGGCAGGGCGAGGATGTGGACCTGCTCACCGTTCTTGAAGCGCTGCGTCAAGCCGGCACGCTCGATGAAGCTGGCGGCAAGGAGTATCTCGGACAGCTCGCCCGTGACACGCCCAGCGCCGTGAACATCCGCGCCTATGCCGAGATCGTGCGTGACCGCGCCGTAGAGCGCGAGCTCATCCAGGCCGGGCGCAGCTTCGAGCGCATTGTGCAGGAACCCGGCGGCGTCGGCGTGAAGCTTGACCGGGCGCAACAGGCGGTGCTCGACATCGGCCGGGAAACCGGTGGCGGTCCGGCCCTGGTGCGTGAATCGATGCCCGCTTGGGTCAACCAGATGGACGAGCGCGCCAACAAAACCGGCGATATCACGGGCATTCCCACGGGCTACTTGGACGTGGATCGACTGCTGGGTGGTCTGGAGCGCGGCGCCCTGATCATCGTGGCGGGCAGGCCCTCAATGGGAAAGACGGCCATCGCGCTCTGCATGGGCGGCAACATCGCCGATGCCGGGCATACGGTGGCCGTATTCAGCATGGAGATGCCCACCGATCAGCTCATTGACCGCCAGGTGTCGAGCCGCAGCGGCGTGCCGCTGAACGAGATCCGATCCGGTCGGCTGGCGGACAACGGCTGGCGCCGCATCACAGATGCCTCCACCGAGGTGACCAGCCTGCCCTTGGTAATCGACGACTCGGGCGTGCTGACGGTCACCGACGTGCGCGCCAGGGCGCGTCGCATCAAGCAGCGCCATGGCCTTGGCCTGATCCTCATCGATTACCTGCAGCTCATGAGCGGCCGCGGCGAAAACCGCAACCTCGAGGTCAGCGAGATCAGCCGCGGCCTCAAGCAGCTGGCGAAGGAGCTGAACGTGCCGGTGATCGCGCTCTCCCAGCTCAACCGTAGCCTCGAAAACCGCCCGGACAAACGCCCCCGCATGTCCGATTTGCGCGAGAGCGGTTCGCTGGAGCAGGACGCCGACGTCATCGCCTTCGTCTACCGGGATGAGGTCTACAACGAGGACAGCCCGGACAAGGGAACCGCCGAGTTCATCATCGGCAAGCAGCGCAACGGCCCGACCGGAACCGTTCGACTGATCTACGAGGGTGAGTGCACCCGATTCCACGACTGCACACCGGAGGCGTACGACGAGGTGCGGCGTCGCAACATTGCGCGCCAAGAGGCGGCCCAGCGCGAGGCCGAGCAGGAATCCGGGTGCAAGTACCTGTGAGGTCTGAGGGCATGAGCGAACACCAATGGCACACCGGCACGATGCTGATCCCCTGCGGCCAGTCCCGACAGGGCGAATGGACCCGGACTACCTCCGGGACTGCCTGGCACGCGATGTGGTGGCCCGCGCCGACGGAGACCCGGAGTACGTCCGGGCTTGGATCGCTCGATGGCGATCACGACACGGGGGCCGGTCTGCCGACGATCTGCGCGAGCGGTGCCGGAGAGAGTGGCGAGCCCGAGGGTGATCGCCTGGAGTTTGGGAGGGCAGTGATGGCAACTCAAATCGACATGCTCGCCGAGACACCGGCGAGTCGCGCGACGGACCCGGTGAGCTCGGCAGCGGCAGGGAGGGCGGCGTATGCAACCGAATGAACGGTTTCGGGAGATGCCGGAATACCCGGGGTATCTGGTCGGGGCTGACGGCTCGATGGTGCGCGCTATCCGCGGTGAAGTCTGGAAGCATCTCCCGATGCCTGATTACTCAAGGCGCGTAGATCCGCCGCGCCGGTTCCCGCCCGATCACAACGTGGGCAGCAAGCACGGCATGGCCAAGATCGATGAGGACACCGCGGCGGAGATCAAGCGATGCCTGGGCGGCGGCGAGAGCGGGGCATCGATTAGTCGGAGATTCGGCGTTAGCCCGTCCACCGTGTCGCGCATCAGGCGCGGTGAAGGGTGGAAGCATGTGCGGCCGGTAGCCGTGGCGGAGCTTGGGGAGGTGGCTTGATGGGGCTTCGCTACCTCAGCGTGTGCAGCGGCATCGAGGCCGCGACCGTGGCATGGCATCCGCTCGGCTGGACGCCGCTCGCGTTCTCTGAGGTTGAGCCGTTTCCGAGCGCCGTGCTTGCCCATCACTACCCGGAAGTACCGAACTGGGGCGACATGACCCGCTTCGAGGAGTGGCCTAATGCAGATATCGATGTTCTCGCCGGAGGAACCCCGTGCCAGTCGTTCAGCGTCGCGGGACTCCGCCGAGGACTGGATGATCCGCGTGGCAACCTCACCCTTACCTACCTTGCCATTGCTGAACGCTATAGCCCCCGCTGGGTGGTCTGGGAGAACGTCCCCGGTGTCCTGTCATCCGACGACGGACGGGCGTTTGGCGCCCTGCTCGGAGGGCTGGAAGAACTCGGGTATGGGTGGGCCTACCGGACGCTTGACGCTCAGTACTTCGGAGTGGCCCAGCGACGCCGCCGTGTGTTCGTTGTCGGCCATTTTGGAGACTGGCGGCCTGCCGCAGCGGTTCTTTTTGAGCCCGATAGCCTGCGCAGGAATTCTGCGCCGCGCCGAGAGGCGGGGCAAGGTTCTGCCCCCACCTTTAGCGCGCGCACTCGCGGCGGTGGCGGACTCGGAACCGATACCGAGTGCGACGGAGGGCTGATACCTGAAACGTCGCCCGCCTTGAAGGCCCGCGACTACAAGGGACCATCTAGCGACGGCGACGGCGACGGCGCCCCCATACTGCCCTGCATCACCGGGGACAAAACTCACGCCCTGACGGGAGAGGGTTTCGATGCAGGTGAGGATGGTACTGGGCGCGGGACACGAGTGCGTCGTCTCACGCCACGTGAATGCGAGCGCCTGCAGGGATTTCCTGACGACTACACGCTGATCCCCACCGGCAAGGCGCGGAAGGTCGAGGCCGACATGCTCGTCTACCTGCTCCGCACCTATCCCGACATGTCCGAGCACGAGGCACAGCGGCTCGCGAAGGACGGACCGCGCTACAAGGCGCTTGGCAATAGCTGGGCGGTGCCGGTTGCTGAGTGGATTGGTCGTCGTATCGATGCGTGCGACTCATTGGAGTTGAAGGAGGCGGCATGACGAAGCGGCGCGAACGTCTCCTATTCCGCGTCACCCGTGACGGGATGCTGGCGCCGGCTGACGGGATCACGCAGGGCCGGTGCCGCGAGCGCGGTTATCACGTCGGCGACGAGCTGCTGGCCGAACTCACCAAGCCACGGCACCTGGGGCAGTGGCGTTGCGCTCACCGTCTGGCCGATCTGGTCCGCGCCAACATCGACGGATTCGATCGACTGAATGCTCACGAGACGATCAAGCGCCTCCAGCTGGATGCCCGGGTCGCGTGCGACGAGGTGGAGGCGGTGACCACGGATGGCGAGGTGGTCCGGGTCTACGCCCCGCAGTCGTTGTCATTCGCGAACATGGATCAAGCGGAGTGGGAAGAGATCTACCGGGCGCTGTGCCGCTACGTCGCGGAAACGTGGTGGCCTGAGCTCGACGAGGACCAGGTGGCCGAAATGGCGGAGATGATGCCGGGGAGGGCGGCGTGACCGGAGGACGGATCACCATCGACGTGCGAGAGACGGCCACCCGGACCTATGTCGGTCTGGAGTGGCGCAACGGCCTGCTGAGCATGCGGGCTGACATCAACAGCGAACAGGACGTGCAGCGCGCGCACCGCATGGCCGAGGAGCTGCGGGCGCCGCTCCACATCACCGACAGGGCACGGGAAATGCTGGAGGTTCGGAAAGGATGATGATCCCGAAGCGATCACCCATTCGTTCCAAGACATACCGCGAAGCGGCGCACGGCCAGGACTGCACGATGTGGAGCCCCTGGTGTAACGGATTCGCTGACACGGTGCAGTTCGCCCATTCGGACTGGGGCGAGGACGGCAAGGGCAAGGCGCAGAAAGCAGATGACGTCTTTGGCGCCGACATCTGTAACGGCTGCCACAGCTGGCTGCATAACAGCAAGGCGTCGCGCGAGGAGAAGCGCGATTACTTCCACCGGGCAATGAAACGGACGATCCGGCGACGCTATGACATGGGATTGCTGTCAGTGAAGGGGGCGGCGTGAGCGGTGACTACATCCGTTTTGAGATACCGGAACCAACGATCCTTTTGAATCAGTATCTGCGCATGCACTGGAAGGCGCGGCGACGGTACGTGCAGCGGTTGGCGTGGCGAATCCGGGCGGCCATCGGGGCGCGACGCCGTCGGCCCATGGAGCAATGCCGGATCGAGATCGAGAGGCACAGCGCGGGTTTGCCGGATTGGGATGGTCTCTACGGTGGCCTCAAGGGTCTGCTGGATTGCCTGGTGGTCTGCACCGATCGCAATCCGCACGGCCTCGGGCTGATCCGCGATGACAACCCCGAGTGCGTGGTGCGGCTGGTCGCGCGGCCGGTGAGCGCACCGCGGGGCCAGGGCAAGACGGTGGTGACGATCCGCGAGGTTATGGCAGAGCAACGGGAGGCGGCATGACCGGCAAGGGACCATCGAATGCGTATCTGGCCTACGGCAAGCCAGAGAAGTTTCGAGAGGGGTGGGCGCATCCGCTCACCAGAAGCGGTCACGTCAATCACTACTTCCGGCGTACGGAAGCGGGCTCAGTACTGAGTCTTTGCGGCCGGCTTTCCGGTCCAGCGTCAGGATTGCTCAACCCTGGCAACTTTCCACGGTGCAAGGCCTGTCATCGCAAGGTGAGAGCGAGAAAACAGGCGTGCTCGTAATCAACGCAATGATGGAACCGGTATAGGAGGCGGCGTAGTGCTTGATGACATTGATCGGCGGCTTTGGGCTTGGGGCGATTACATGCGGTCACGTGCAGATTTCGGGATTGGTTACCCGAGTCGCAACTCTATCCACAAGGCGATGACTGAAGGACCTGGTGCTGGTTCGTCGGGCGGGTTTCGTTACGATCTTATGCCGGGCGAGGTCGAGCAAGTGGAGGCGATTGTCTGCGAAATGACGGAGCCACTGCGCGCGGTTCTGCGGGAGAAGTACATTCGGGGTGTTCCTGACAAAGTGGGCTCCCAGTGTTGCGGGATAAGCATGGACAAGTATCGCCGGCGGATCGAGCAGGTTCATTATTACCTCGCCGGACGAATAGGGTTGGCTGCCGCTTGACTTATGCGCAGGCAAGTGGGACCATTTCATTAACGTAGAATTGGTGCCTCCAGTCTATGGGCGTCTTTACTCTACCTGATCTCAGGACACCATCGCGGTACTACGTTTACGCGATGCTTTGCCAAGACGGTGACGGCCCTGGCTATGTAAAGTTTGGATACTCCGGACGAATCGGGGACAGGTTGTCTGCTCTTCGGTCAAGCTGTCCGATCCCCGCCCGGTTCTTTGCAATTTCGTGCGTTGGCAATACAAAAAGGACGGCGTTGGAAGTTGAGTCAGCGCTTCATAGCCGATTCTCGGATCGACGCTCTAGCGGGGAGTGGTTCAGGTTCGACTTTTCCTCACCGGAGGATAAGCGGGACTTCAATGAAGGCTCTTTGGGCGCCTTTGTTTCAGTGCTTGGTGGCGATTACGAGTGGTGGGTCAAACTGAGCGTCAAGGCGCTAGATGAGTATGAGAGGCGACGGAGAGCGGCGCTGTTGAAGGGCGGAAGCAAGAAGCGTCTGGACAAGAAGCGAAGGCAGCAGCAAGCAGAACGTCGCGCTCAACGAGAACTGGACGAATGGAGATGGTCAGCGTAGCCACCGTTTCCGGTTAATTCAAACCGCCCACTGAGGCGGTTTCTTCGTTTTGGGCTTAGCCATCTCGGCTGGGTGATGCAGAACTCTCCTCCTTGGCCGCCCCATTCGGGCGGCTTTTTTGTTTTCGGGGTGATCAATGGGCGAGGTGATCGTCGTCTCGACCGTGCTCGACATTGGGTTGGCGCTCGTGGCCTTGGCGCTGCTCTGGGGTGTGTTTCGTCTGCTCGACCGGGCGGCTGGGCGCGACTGGTATGAAGTGTCGAGCACGATTCTCCACGAGCCGCTGGCGGCGGCCGTGTATTACGGCCTGCGCTTCATCGGTGCCGCGACGCTGATGGGGTTGCTGCTTGGATGAGGCGGGCCGTCGCTGCGCTCCTGGCCGTCGTGGTGGTGCTACCGGCGACCGCGGATGCTGTACGCATCTCCGACCGATACGACGCGGACATCCGCGAGGCCGCGGAACGGTACATGCCGACCGTGGACTGGCGGTTGTGGAAGGCACAGCTCTATCAGGAGAGCAGGCTGGACCCGGACGCCGTGTCGCCGGTCGGCGCTCGCGGGCTAGCGCAGTTCATGCCGGCGACCTGGGAGCAGGTCGCTAGCCAACTCGGCTATGGCCACGTGAGCCCGCACGCCGCGCGCCCCGCGATCATCGCCGGCGCGTACTACATGGGCCAGCTGCGGTCGCAGTGGTCGGCGCCTCGGCCGGAGGCGGACCGGCACAGCCTCGGCGTGGCCAGCTACAACGCCGGACTGGGGAACGTCCTCGCCGCGCAGCGCCGGTGTGATAACGCGGCACTGTACCGGCAGATCATCGCCTGCCTGCCGGATGTCACCGGTCGTCACGCTCGGGAGACCAAGACATACGTCGCCCGGATCTGGCGCTGGTGGCGTGAGCTGCTGCTGGGAATCGGGGGATGAGCTGGTTAACCGGGATGCTGGGCCGGCTCGCCTCGAAACTGATCGGCTCGCGCGTACTTCTTGGGCTGCTGATTGCGGCCATGGCCGCCGTGGGTTTCTTGTACTGGCGCATGAGCGCAGCCCAAGCAGAGATCGAGGCGGCGTCCATGCGCGCATCGCAATACCGTGCCGCACACCGCAGCGCAGTCGAGGCGCTCGAAGCCGAGAGACAGGAAGCCGCGCTCCGCGAGCAGCTCCTCGCCGAGCAACGCCAGAAGGCCGACGCGCGAGACGCCCAGATCGGGGAGTTACGTGATGCACTCGACCAGGCGCGTGAGCAGGGCAGTACAGCGTATCGCGACTGCTTGGATGTGCATCTGCCTCGCGCTCTCCGTGAGCGGCTGCGGGACTACCGAAGTGATTCGAGAGCCGCAGACCCGGACGCTGCTGCCGCCGGCGTGGATGGCGACTGAGTGCCCGCAGTCACCGGTGGCCGCAAGCACCATTGGTGACGCCCTGGATCTGCTGCCGGTCGTGATCGATGAGCGTGACCGCTGTGCCGCTCAGGTCGATGCCCTGCGGCGGTGGCGGGCTGAGCACGAGGCAATGTGATGGCGGCGTCAGACGCCGGTACAGATATGGACAGGGAAATGACTCAGCACCTCGACGCACGACTGACGCGCATAGAGGACAAGCTGGACACGTTGGCGGATGCCATGGCGCAGATCGCGCGTGTCGAGGAGCGCCTTAGTCAGCAATCCGGGTCGATGGATCACCTCGTGCGCCGAGTGGATGACCACGACCAACGCCTCAGCGAGGTGGAGCGCAAGGTTACGCGCTCCGGTGTGGTCGTCGGTTGGGGCGAGCGGTTGTTCTGGGTGCTGGTCGTCGGGGCCGTGACGGTCGGCGGGCGGTTCATCGTCGGGGTGTGATCGCCGGCGGAACCCCGGGGACCCTGGGGCGAGAGCCAGTCCCACGGGTACGCAGAGTCGCGGATTCCGGCAAATTTTCGGCGCCCTTGGGTCGTCAGCAGCACCTGCCGGAATCGCTGGGAGTACAAGGGCTTGCTGGTGACGAAGGTGCCGACGACGGGATGAAAGCACGGTGGCAGAGGTCAGCCGACTCGACGAGGCGTACAGCTGGAACATCTCGCGCATCGCCGATGCTTTCGGCCTCCACCGCGACACCGTGCGCAAGCGCCTACGTGCTGCTGGGGTTGCGCCGGTTGGCACCCGGAACGGAGCGCCACTCTATCCGCTGAAGCACGTCGGCCCGGCGCTTTTCGTAGAGACGGTGCCGGGGGTAGGCGAGGGCGGTATCGATCCGGATCGCCTGCCGCCGGCTGACCGCAAGTATTGGTATCAGTCCGAGAACGAGCGGATAAGGCTCGAGCGCGACCTCGGCGAGTTGCTCTATGCAGAGGACGCGCACCAGGAGATGAGCCGGTTGGCCAAGGCGGTCGTGAACACATTGGAAGGGCTTCCGGACGTGCTCGAGCGCGACGCGGGGTTGCCGCCCGAGGCGATCCAGCGTGTGCAGGAGCTCATGGATGCCACGCGCGAGCAGCTGTATCAGGCAGTGATCGACGACGATGGGGATTGATCAGAGCCAGTACCTGGCGAGCGCTCGGCAGATCCGCATGGACGTGGCCGAGCTGCTCCGGGCACCGCGTCGCATTCGACCGAGTGAGGCTGCCGCCGAAAGCCTCATGGTCGTTGACGGGGCAGGGCGCGTGACGCCTTGGAGCCCGGACGTAGCCTCCTATATGCAGGAGCCGCTGGACTGCCTGGCCAGCCGGCTCTACGACGCAGTCGTGTTCATCGGCCCGGCACGTAGCGGGAAGACGATGGCGTTGCTCGAGGGCTGGACGGCGTACGTGATCACCTGTGATCCGGGCGACATGCTGATCGTGCAGATCAGCGAGGATAAGGCGCGGGAGTACAGTAAGAAGCGTATCGACCGCGCGCTGCTCAACAGCCCCGATCTACGTAAGAAGCTCTCGCCACGCGGGCATGACAACAACGTCCACGATAAGACGTTCCGTGCCGGCAACTACCTCGGCATCAAGTGGCCGAGCAAGAACGTACTTGCGAGCTCCGACTACCGCTTCGTGGCGATCACCGACTACGACCGGTTGCCGGACGACATCGACGGCGAGGGCGACGCCTTCACGCTGGGGTCGAAGCGGACGCAGACGTTCGGCTCCAGCGGTATGACAATGATCGAGTGCTCGCCCGGGCGCGAGGTTCAGGATGCGGATTGGCGCCAGCCTGATGACGAGCCGCACGCGGCGCCGCCCGCAGGCGGGGCGCTCGCCATCTATAACCAGGGCGACCGCCGCCGGCTCTATTGGCAGTGCGACCATTGCCGCGGTTGGTATCAGCCGATCATGGAGCACTGGCACGCGGAGAGCGCACGGCCATTCTGTCCGCATTGCGGCGCCCAACCGGAGCCGCGGGATAAGCGCCGACTGAACCGGGGTGCCCGTTGGGTTCCCGAAGGGTGCTGGCTGACAGATGACGGTGAGCTGCGCGGGGAGCGCCGCGACACGCGCATCGCCTCGTTCTGGATGGAGGGCCCGGCGGCGGCGTACCAGACGTGGCGCAGCCTGGCGTCCAAGCTCGCGACCGCTGAAGCCAACTTCGCGGAGACCGGCAATCAGGAGACGCTGAAGTCGGTCTACAACACGGACTGGGGGCGACCGTACACGCATCGCCACGGTGAGAACCGGCGTAGCAGTGAGTGCCTGATCGACCGCGCCGAACCGTTGTCGAAGCGCGCGGTGCCGAAGGGAGTCCGCTTCCTGACGGCCGCCGTCGATGTGCAGGGCGGCCAGAATCGGCGGTTTGTCGTGCAGGTGGAAGGTTGGGGGCGAGCCGGCGAGCGCTGGATCATCGACCGGTTCAACATCAAGGATGACCGCGGCCCTCGCAACGACCAGGAGCCGCAGCCGATCGACCCAGCTACACGGCCGGAAGATTGGGACATCCTGACGCGCGACGTGCTACCGCGCAGCTACCGCCTCGATGACGACAGCGGCCGGCGCATGCAGGTCGCGATGGTTGGCGTCGATTCCGGGGGCGAGGAAGGCGTCACGCCGAACGCCTATGCCTGGTATCGGCGCCTGCGCCGTGAAGGGCTGCACAAGCGCGCGATGCTGGTGAAGGGCAGCTCCACGCGAACCACGACGCGGATCCGCAAATCGTACCCGGACAACACGGGGCGCAAGGAGCGCCGCTCTGGTGCTCGCGGCGACGTGCCGATCTACATGCTCGGCACGGACCAGCTGAAGGACACGGTTGCCGCGATGCTGGATCGCGAGTCCCCGGGCCCCGGGTACATGCACATCCCCGACTGGCTTGGCCGGTGGTGGTACGACGAGCTCACGTACGAGGTCCGCGACACGGATGGCCGGTGGCGAAAGCCCGGCAATCGGGCCAACGAGACCTTCGACCTCTGCGTCTATAACCAGGCGGTGTTTATCCATATTGGCGGCGAGCGCATCAACTGGGATGCACCGGCGCAGCCCTGGGCGCGGCCCTGGGACGAGAACGTGCTCGTTCTGAGCGCCGACACGGCGCGCGCGATCCGCGAGGGGGCCGGCATCGAACAACGACCGACTCGCCGTCGTCGGCGAGTCTCCCGCAGTAGCTATCTCGGCAGGTGACCATGGCGTACACGCAGGCGGATCTGGACCGCGTCGACGCGGCCATCGCCAAAGGGGCGAGTAGTGTCACGCTCTCCAGCGGTGAACGTATCGAGTATCGGTCCGTGCGGGCGCTCAAGGCCGCGCGCGACCACATTGCTCGGCAGCTCCACAAGGCGGCTCGCCGGCCGCGCGCGTTCCGCGTCTACACGAGCAAGGGGTTGTAGATGCAGCGTTCCCGGTACATGACCGGCATTGGTGGGCGGCCTTTGGTTACGCCGAGCGGGGCGCCGATCAAGCGTATGAGCGCCGCGCCATACCAGGCGGCCAGCCAGGGCCGGCGCACGCGGGCGTGGAATGCGTCGGGGGCTGGTCCGACGAGTGCCGCCACGAATGCTGGTCAGACGCTGCGCAATCGTGCGCGGGCGCAGTATCGCAACGACCCGTATGGTCGCAGTGCGATTAACAAGCTCGTGTCGAACATTATCGGCACGGGCATCAAGCCGCGGTCGCTCGCAGCGGACAAGTCGTTCCAGGCGGAAGTGCAGGCGCTTTGGCAACGCTGGGCGCCGGAGTCGGATCCCGAGGGACTGTTGAGCGTCTATGGCCAGCAGATGCAGGCGGTCAATGCTTGGCTGCAGGGTGGCGAGGCCTTCCTGCGCGCTCGTCCTCGGCGTCCCTCCGACGGCCTTTCTGTGCCGCTGCAGTGGCAGGTGATGGAGCCGGAGATGTGCCCGCTGGACTTCCACCAGCAGCACGGCGCGAACACTATCCGGCACGGCATTGAATTTGACCCCATTGGGCGCCGGGTGGCGTATTGGTTCTACCGCCGGCACCCGGGTGAAATGTACCCGGGTGCTACTGATGCCGGACAGTACACCCGCGTGTCCGCGAGCGAAGTGATCCATCTCTTCGATCCGGTTCGCCCTGGACAAATCCGCGGTACGCCGCAAATCGCGTCTGTGCTTCTGCGCATGTGGGAGGTCGACAAGTACGACGACGCCACCCTTATGCGTCAGCAGATAGCCAACCTGTTTGCCGCATTCGTGCGCCGTCGGCCGCCGGACGAGGGCGAGGGGCCGACTAACCCGGTTACCGGTGAGGAGGTCAGCCAGTCCGGCGATGAGCCGCCGGAGATCGCCCTGGAACCGGCGATGGTCAACGAGCTCGACCCGGAAGACGAGGACGTCACGTTCGCGAGCCCGCCGTCCGCTGGGGACAACTACGCCGATTTCCTGTGGCAGCAGTTGCTCGCGACCAGCGCAGGCTCGGAAGTGCCCTACGAGGTGCTGACCGGAGACTACTCCCGCATCAACGACCGAGTGGCCCGCGTGATTCTTCACGAGTTCCGTCGGCGCGTGCAGCAGATGCAACAGCACATCGTCATCCACCAGATGTGCCGCCGGCAATGGTCCGTATGGCTGCGACGCGCCGTGCTTAGTGGCGCGCTCGATGCTCCTGGATTTGGTGATAGCCCACAGGCGTACGACCGCGTGCGCTGGATCCCGCAGGCCTGGCCGTACATCCATCCCCAGCAGGACGTGGCCGCGCAACGCGAGAGCAAGCGCGCCGGCTGGAAGACTCAGGCCGAGATCATCAGCGAAACGACTGGGCGGGACATCGACGACGTCTACGCCGAGCTTGAGGCAGAGAACAAGCAGGCAGATGCCCGCGGTCTCGTGCTCGACAGCGATCCCCGCCGCACGGCCAACAACGGCAGCCGCACGAAGCCGCCGGAGGACACAGAGGAATGACCAACTACAGCCACATCGCACACCGGGTGTTCAATCGCGCCCTCCTGGTGGAGCCCAGCTATGCCCGCGTGTTCGTGGGAGCGCTGGCGGAGCGGCTGGACGTGCGATCGCTGGCTCTGCCCGATGGCATCACGGTCGACGCGGCGGAGCTGAGGTCCACCGCAGCGGGATTCGCCCCACGCGAGCGGGGGCTCGTCGACACCGTGGACGGCATCGCCATCATTCCCGTCGAAGGCACGTTGGCGCATCGATACGGCCACCTGGAGCCGTTCAGCGGCATGACTGGCTATGACGGCATTCAGGCCAAGATGGAAGCCGCCCTTGAGGACACTTCCATTCGCGGAATACTGCTCGACATCAACAGCCCCGGCGGCGAGGTGTCCGGTTGCTTCGACCTGACGGATTTCATCTATGAGTCGCGCGGCATTAAACCGATGTGGGCCGTGGCCGACGAGCTCGCTTGCTCTGCCGCGTACTCCCTGGCGAGCGCCGCTGACCGGATCATCGCCCCGCGCACCGCAGACCTGGGCTCAGTGGGAGTGCTCACCATGCACGTCGATCAGAGCCAGATGGTCGAGGACATGGGCCTGGACGTGACCTTCATCCACGCCGGCGCTCATAAGGTGGACGGCAACCCCTTCGAACCGCTCCCCGAGGACGTCCGCGCCGACATCCAGGCGGAGATCGACGAGCTCTACGCGATGTTCGCCCACACGGTCGCGCGTAACCGCGGCATGGGCGACGGCGCCGTCCGGGACACTGAGGCCCGGGTCTACAACACGCGCGATGCCATCGAAGTTGGATTTGCGGACGAGGTCATGGCCGTGCGCGATGTCATGCCGGCGTTCGATGAGTACCTTTCCGATCAACGCACTAACCGCAGAACGTTTGCCAGCGAGGTGAAGGACATGAGCCTGTCCCTGTTCGGCCGCGGCCGCCGCAAGGCCGCCGAGAGTGAGCAGCCGGAGAAGCCGGCGGAGACCGAGAGCACGGAGGCCGAGGAGACCGAGGCGACCGACGAATCGGGCGAGGGTGGGCAGGCCACCGAACCGGAGAGCGGTGACCAGGAGCCGGCCACCGAGCGCGAGCACCAGGAGGCGGCCAGCGCGCAGCAGATTGTGGCGATGTGCTCCGAGGCCAAAGTCGACAGCCTCGCCAACGCCCTCATCCAGCAGGGCGCGACCGTGGAGCAGGCGCGGGCCGAGATCGCCAACGCCGGCGCGCTTCGCGACGCGTTTGCTGCGGCGGAGTTGTCGCCGCAGCTCGCCGAGCAGGCGATCCGCACCGGCATGGACGCGGAATTCGCCCGGACCCTGCTCACCGAGATCACGGCTCAGGCGTCGGGCGAGGAACTGAACCACCATCAGCCGCCGAAGACTGCCGCGCCCGACGGTGGCAAGGACTGGGCGGACGTCTATTCCAGCGTCTAATGCAACCACGCCGCCCCCGCGGTGGGGCAATTCAAGACCCAAAGGAGGTGTAGATGGGCGTTAAGACTGAAGGCATGCACCGCGGGGAATTCCTCGTGAGTGAAGCGAATGGGAGCCGCTCCCGCGAGACCGTGACCATCGCGTCCGGACAGGTGCTCGAGGCGGGGGCCGTGCTGGGCAAGGTGACCGCTTCCGGCGAGTACACCGCATACGCACCGGGTGCCACGGACGGGTCGGAGGCGGCGGCTGCTGTGCTTTACGACGCCGTGGATACTGGCGAGGGCACCAAGGAGGCAGTCGTTGTGGCCCGGGACGCTGAGGTGAATGCGACCGAGCTCGTATGGCCGAGCGGTGCCACGCAAACCCACATCGACAACGGCACCGCCAATCTGGCGGCCAACGGCATTATCGCCCGGTAACCCCAACCACCCGAACGCAGATCCAAGGCCGCCCTCGAGGCGGTTTTTTCGTTTCAGCCCCACGAGGTGACCCAATGGCCCAGATGGACGTCTTCGAGTCCGACGCGTTCAGCGCGTTGGAGATGACCGCTGCCATCAACAAGCAGGATTACCAGCCGAGCATGCTCGGCGACATGAACCTCTTCGAGGTGAAGCGCATCCGCACCGAGAAGTTCGAGATCGAAGAGCGCGACGGCAAACTCGCGCTCGTTCAGTCCAGCCCGCGCGGCGCCCCGCTGGAGCAGGCGCAGCACGAACGCCGCAAGGTCCGGGATTTCCGCACCGTGCGTGTCGCCAAGGGCGATACGATCATGGCCGACGAGATTCAGGGTATTCGGGCCTTCGGCACCGAGTCCGAACTAATGCAGGTGCAGGCCGAGGTGGCTCGCCGGCAGATGGCCCTGCGCCGCGACATCGAGCTGACTTGGGAGCACATGCGCCTCGGCGCGGTGCAGGGCATCGTGACCGATGCCGACGGTTCGGTGCTCTATAACTTCTTCGACGAGTTCGGGGTTAGCCAGCCGGCCGAGATCAACTTCGCGTTGGGCACTGGAACGACCGACATACAGGCGAAGTGCGCCGAAGTGGTCCGCGCTATGCAAAAGGGGGCCAAAGGGGCATGGACGCCGCAGACCCAGATCGTTGGCCTTGCCGGGGACAGCTTCTTTGACAACTTGGTGACGCACAAGGAGACCAAGGAGGCGTTCAAGTACCAGCAGAGCGCCCAGCTGCGGCAGAACATCGCCTACCAGACGTTCGACTTCGGCGGCATCCACTTCGTCAACTATCGCGGCACCGACGACGGCTCAACCGTCGCCATCGGAGAAGACGATTGTAAGTTCTTCCCGCGGAATGCCCCGGGTGCGTTCGAGGTGGCGTTCTCCCCGGCGGAGAGCTTCGACTTCGTGAATACCCCGGGCCAGGACTTCTACGCCTGGGTGGTTCAGGACGAGAAGCGGAACATGTGGGTCCAGCCCGAGGTGTACAGCTACCCCATGTTCTATCCGACCCGGCCGCTGATGCTACAGCGCGCCCGGCGTGCCTGACGCGTACTCATGAGCGAAGAGCTATCCGACGCCGCTGCCGAGATCCTCGGCAGCGAGCTCGGTTACGAAGCCGAGTACGAGGGCACGCTGTGCCGGGCGCTGCGGCAATACAACCTCGAGGTCCCCGATAGTCACGGCTACGTCATCGAGGTGCAGATCGCCATTACGCTGCCGCGTGAGCTCGGCATCCCACGCAACGGCGAGACCATCGTCATCGGTAGCGAGACCTACCGCGTGGCGCGGCTCATCCGCTACGACGACTACGTCACCGTCTCCAGCTGCACGCTCACGTCCTGATGGCCGCCAATCGCTACGCCCGCATCGACGGCCTCGCCGAGGTCCGCTCGGCGCTGGGCAAGGCCGGGAGTGTGTCGCGAAAGGCTGCGAGGCTCGCCATCAACGACACCGCGCGGCGGATGCGCACCGCCGGCAGCAAGGCGATCCGCGAGCAGGTGAACCTCAAGGCGAAGTACGTCAACGATCGCCTGCGGATTACGGAAAAGGCCACGGACGACAGTCCATTCGCGATTATCTCAGGACGGCGGCGCGAGACCCGCCTGGATCGCTACGGCGCGAAGCAGCTGACCAGGAAGGCCAAGCACCCGAGCCGCAGCGAGGGCGACCCACTGCGTGGTATTCCCGCGGGGAAAAAGGCCGCGGGCATCAGCGTGAAGGTCAAGCGCGGTGGTCCGCGCAAGAAGATGCGTGGCGCCTTCTTTATTCCCCTCAAGGACAGCGGCGGCCTTGGCGTCGCCACACGCACCGGCAAGGGAAAGAACGCCTACGAGGTCGAGCACGGCCCGTCGGTGCATCAGGTCTGGCGCGACGTCCGCGAGGACCTGGCCCCCGAGGCCGAAGAGCGTCTTAACAGCGAATTCCAACGCCAGCTCAAGAGGTTGCTGTGAGCGAACTCGTCATCATCCAGGCCATGCAGTCGCTCACCACACGGCTGCAGGCCGTCACCACCGCCGACGGCTGGCAGACCGATATCGGCCCCGCTGTGCACACCGGCTGGCCGAAGCACCTGATCTTGCATCAGCAGATCGACCCGCCCGTGGTGGCCGTGCATCCCAGCACCGACGACCGCGTGAGCGGGCAGGGCGGCAACATCAAATCCACGCGCACCGTCGAGATCGAGGTGATCGCGAGCCAGCACGACACGCCGCCCGAGTGGCTCGACCGCGCCCTGCACGACATCCGCGGCGCCCTGGTCGGCCTCGACCGTGACATACCGCGCGTGATCACCGCCGAGGCCGGCTCGGCCACGTGGAGCGAGCTGGAGGACACCGCCCTCGTGCGCCTCATCGTCCCCGTCACCATCGACTACACCGACCACTACGGAGGCCCCGCATGACCACCGAGACCAAGAGCGCCAAGCCGCTGAACGCCGACACCGCGTATCCCAACGAGACCGAGACGGTCACGCTCAAGTGCAGCCACGTGCACCGGCGAATCCACGGCACCGAGAGGGACAAGTTCTTCGTCACGTCTGACCAGGCGCGCCGGCTCAAGGCCCGCAAGGTCGCTGAGTAACCGCCGGCGCCGCACACATCCGTATCAGGGAGCACTGATCAATGACCGCCAAGAACTACTCAATGATCGGCACCGGCGTCGTCCACGTGCGAAAGCGCGCCGCCAACGAAGGCTTTCGCGACGTCGGCAACGTCTCCGCGTTGAACATTTCCGCCGAAGAGGAAGAGCGTACCCTGCGCAACTACCGCGGTGGCGGTGGCAACTACGCGGCTGATCGCCAAGTTTCCGGCGTGACCGCGGAGATCACGCTGCACGACTTCTCGCCCGAGAATTGGGAAATGGCCCTGCGCGGCACCGTTACCGAGGTGTCGGCCGGCAGCGTCACCGGCGAGGAGCACACTGTCTACGTGGGCGCGATGACACCGCTGGACTACGTGCCGGACTGGTCGGATACCGCCAACACGCTCACGGTTACGAAGGACCCGGGCGGCACCGCGACCGTGCTCACCGAGGGAACCGACTACGAGACCACGCCCACTGGCATCCGGCCGTTGGAGGGCGGCGCCGTTCAGGACGGCGACACCGTTGGCGTCGACTATGACAAGCACAAGAGCGCCATCATCCACGCCTTGATGGGCGCGTCGCCCGAGCTCGAAATCTACTTCGAGGGGCTCAACGATGCGCAGGGCGGCATGCCTGTCCGGCCACACCTCAAGCGCGTGAAGCTGGGTGTTCCGAGTGACCTCGGCTTCATTTCCGAGGACTTCGCCAGCATGTCGATCACCGCCGACGTCCTCTATGCCAACGACGCGGCTGCCGGCACCTCACCGTTCTTCGACATCAACATGCAGCGCAAGGCGTGACGCGTTACTCTCCTGCCTGTGACACAGCGCACAGGGAGGGAGTGATGGCGCGTTATCTCTGGATCGTCGCGGCCGGCCTGCTGATGGTCAGCGGGTCGGCCGTCGGCGAGGTGTACAAGTGCGAGGTGGATGGAGAGGTCGAGTTCAGTGATAAGCCGTGTGCTGACGACCCCACCAAGATCGAACGCCGTCCTGAGTATATGACGCCCTACGAGCGACGCCAGGCTGAGCGGGAAAAGCGGCGCAAGGAAAGGAAGGCGCGAGAAGAGCGTCTAGAGCAGCAGCGCATCGAGCGTCAACGAGAGATCCGTAAAGAGCGAGAGCGGCGTTCGGAAGAGCGATATGCGCGCCGGAAAGCGCGCATGAAGGAACTAAAGCGAAAGGCTAAGGATGCGCCGCCCGAGGAGAAGGAACTGTTCGAACGTATTCACTTCGGCCTGCAACAACAGTCCGTTGTGGTGGGGATGACAGAAGCGGACGTGAATCTGATCAAAGGCCGCCCTGACTCAGTGAATAGAACCACAACGGCTTACGGGACCAGCAAACAGTGGATCTACGGCTCCTTTGAGGAGGGGGACCGGGAATACATATACCTCGAGAACGGACGTGTGACATCCATTCAGGACTGACCAGCAGGCTGTTGTTTTGCAAAGAAGCCGCCCACCGGGCGGCTTCATTCGTTCGGCTGCTTGCTTTGGTCGTCTTGTTGGGCGTCTCGACGAGCTTTGGCGTCTTCAAGGCGAGTCTGGAGCTTTTCCAGTAACGCGCTGTGCTCGTCCGCCTTCTCGAGGAATTCGGACAAATTGGCCTCTGCGAGTTCATAAACTCGCTGCCAGCGTTCGGGCAGGTGTTGCTGGTCATTCATAGGGCCAAGGATCTCAACAATGTCGAGGCTTAGGGCGGCCTCGCGCACGTGGTACGAGGCGCTACGCGCTTCCTCTACCTCGCGTAGATGCTCCAATCGGGCGATAGCGTCACGCAGCCCCTGGACGGAGCTTGAATCGAAGCTCTCCTCCAGCCTGTGAACGATTTCCGCGTTGAGAGACCGGCCACTTTCCTTCGCAGCCTCCTCGACCTGGGTGCGCAGCTCGGGAGGCATGCGGACGCGCATTTGCGGGTGTTGTCGACTCATGCCGGGATGATGCCTCACGGTGGGGTTGACCACAATGGATCACGGTGTGACACTCGTGGTGTGGCCTCACGGTGAGGCCAAACGTGGATGACTAACGGGAGAGCACGATGAAAGGGTCACGTGACATGCCTCAGATCACCCGGGTTCCACAGGCACAGGCCGTGAGAGGGGGTATTTGTGGCCTTAGGGTTCTGTCGGATCAGTGACTTGGGTGC